>CBFHCJ010000439.1:0-6075 GCA_965654005.1 uncultured Streptomyces sp.
ATCGCCGGGAACATCGCGACACGGAGCTGGTTGCGGCCGAGCTTGCGGTACGGCTCGGTGTCGACGACGCCGTTGGCGCGCAGGACCTTGGCGACGGCGGCGGCGTCGACCTCGTCCGAGAAGTCGATCGTGCCGATGACCTGCGAGCGCTTGGACGGGTCGGTGACGAAGGGGGTCGCGTACTTGGCCTCGTCGGCCCAGGAGTACAGGCGCGACGAGGAGTCCTTGGTCCGGGCCGAGGACCAGGCCAGACCGCCCTGGCCGTTGATCCACTCCAGCTGCTCGTTGAGCAGGAACAGGGTGGCCAGGGCCGGGGTGTTGTACGTCTGGTTCTTGCGGGAGTTGTCGATCGCCGTGGGGAGCGAGAAGAACTCGGGGATGTGACGCCCGCTCGCGTGGACGCGCTCGGCGCGCTCGATCGCGGCCGGGGAGAAGACGCCGATCCACAGGCCGCCGTCGGAGGCGAAGGACTTCTGCGGGGCGAAGTAGTAGACGTCGGTCTCGGCGATGTCGACCGGGAGGCCGCCGGCGCCGGAGGTGGCGTCCACGAGGACGAGGGCGCCCTCGTCGGCACCGGCCACGCGCTTGATCGGCATGGCGACGCCGGTCGACGTCTCGTTGTGCGTGAAGGCGTAGACATCGACGCCCGCCTCGGCCGCGGCCTCGGGGTGGGTGCCGGGGTCGGAGGAGATGACCGTGGGCTCGGCGAGCCAGGGGGCGAGCTTCGCGGCCTTGGCGAACTTGGAGGAGAACTCGCCGAAATTGAGGTGCTGCGACTTGTTCTCGATCAGGCCGTGGGTCGCGACGTCCCAGAACGCGGTCGAGCCGCCGTTGCCGAGGATGACCTCGTAGCCCTCGGGGAGCTGGAACAGGTCGCGGATGCCCTCGCGCACCTTGCCGACCAGGTTCTTGACGGGTGCCTGGCGGTGGGAGGTGCCTAGGAGGGAAGTGCCGGTGGCGGCCAGCGCGTCCAGCGCCTCCGTCCGCACCTTGGAGGGGCCCGCGCCGAAGCGTCCGTCGGCGGGCTTGATGTCAGCGGGAATCTGGATCTCGGCCACGGTGGGAGCCTATCCGGTCGAGGAAACCTGGGCGAAATGTCGTCCGTCGGGTGAGACGGGCTCCGCCCCGAGGCGGTGACTGTCAGTGGCCGGATGCATCCTGGGAGCATGACGGATCTCGGGGAGGAACGGCACGGGGCGGCGGGCGCGGACGCGGCTGCCGACGTCGGCGCGCTGCGTGCGGAGCTGAGCGCGGAGCTGAGCGCGGCGGTGCGCGGCAAGGTCGACTTCGGTACGACGGCGCGGGCGCTGCACACCATGGACGCGTCCAACTACCGCCGTGTGCCGCTCGGCGTGGTGGCTCCCCGTGACGCGGACGACGTCGCGGCGGCGCTCAGCGTGTGCCGTGCGCACGGCGTGCCGGTGGTCGCCCGCGGCGGCGGCACGTCGATCGCCGGGCAGGCGACGGGCACGGGCGTGGTACTCGACTTCACCCGGCACATGAACCGGGTCCTGTCCCTGGACCCCGAGGCGCGCACGGCGGTGGTCCAGCCCGGCCTGGTCCTGGACCGCCTCCAGGAGGCCGCCGCCCCGCACGGTCTGCGTTTCGGCCCCGACCCCTCCACGCACTCCCGCTGCACCCTGGGCGGAATGATCGGCAACAACTCGTGCGGCTCCCACTCGGTGGCCTGGGGCACCACGGCGGACAGTGTGCGCGAGCTGTCGGTGCTCACCGCGCGGGGCGACACGCTGACCCTCGGCCGGAACTGGCGGGGCGCTCCCGAGGGCCTGCGCGCCCTGGTGGAGGGCGACTTGGCGCGGCTGCGCACCGGCTTCCCGGCCCTCCCACGCCGCATCTCCGGGTACGGGCTGGATGCGCTGCTGCCCGAGAAGGGCGCGGACGTGGCCCGCTCCTTCTGCGGTTCCGAGGGCACGCTGGGCGTCCTGACGAAGGCGGTCGTACGCCTGGTGGAGGCACCCCGCGCGCGTGCGCTGGCCGTGCTGGCGTACGCGGACGAGAGCGCGGCGGCCCAGGCGGCGGCCGGACTGCTGCCGTACGGCCCGCTGACGGTGGAGGGTATGGCCGCCGACCTCGTACCGCCGTCGGCGGGGCTGCCGCGCGGAGGGGCCTGGCTGTTCGTGGAGGTGGGCGGCGCGAGCGAGGCCGAGGCACGCGCGCGTGGGGAGGTGATCGTCCGGGCGGCGGACGTGACGGACTTTGTGGTGGTCACCGATCCGGCCGGACAGCGCGCGCTGTGGCGGCTGCGGGAGGACGCGAGCGGTACGGCGACCCGGATGCCCGGGGGCACCGAGGCCTGGCCCGGCTGGGAGGACTGCGCGGTGCCACCGGCCCGACTCGGCGACTACCTGCGGGACTTCAGAAGCCTGCTGGCCGACCACGGCCTGCGCGGCACGCCGTACGGCCACTTCGGGGACGGCTGCATCCACGTCCGCATCGACTTCGACCTGCTGACCGAGGCGGGCGTCGCCCGCTTCCGCCGCTTCTCCGAGGACCTCGCGGAACTGGTCGTCTCCCACGGTGGCTCGCTCTCCGGGGAGCACGGCGACGGCCAGGCACGGGCGGAACTGCTCCCGAAGATGTACGGCCCGGAGCTGGTCGCCCTCTTCGAGCGCGCCAAAGACATCTGGGACCCGGACGGCCTGCTCAACCCGGGGATGCTGGTGCGCCCGGCGCGGCTGGACGAGAACCTGAGGTTCGCACCGCTGCCGAGCACACCGGTGGACGTCGCCTTCGGCTACCCGGCGGACGGCGGCGACTTCTCCGCGGCGGTACGACGGTGCGTGGGCGTCGCCAAGTGCCGTACGACGACGGTGTCCGGCTCTTCGGTGATGTGCCCCTCGTTCCGGGCGACCGGCGAGGAGGAGCACTCCACGCGCGGGCGCGCCCGGCTGCTGCACGAGATGCTGGCCGGCGAGGTGATCACCGACGGCTGGCGGTCGACGGAGGTACGGGACGCCCTGGACCTGTGCCTGTCCTGCAAGGGCTGCCGCACGGACTGCCCGGTCGCCGTCGACATGGCCACGTACAAGGCGGAGTTCCTTCACCACCACTACGCGGGGCGGCGCAGACCGGCCGCGCACTACACGATGGGGTGGCTGCCGCTGTGGCTGAGGGCGGTCGCCCGTAGCCGCACGGCGCCGCTGGTCAACGCCTTGGCGTCCGTGGGGCCGTTGGCGGCGCTCGCCAAGCGGCTGGGCGGGATCGCGCCGGAGCGGGAGATCCCACGCGTGGCGGGGGAGACGTTCAGCCGGTGGTGGAGACGGGAGACCCAGAAACGGGCGCGGCGGGGCGTGCGGGCGCCGGGCGGCCCACGCGTCGTCCTCTGGCCGGACACTTTCACGGAGCACCTGTCGCCGACCGTGGGAAGGGCGGCCGTACGGGTGCTGGAGGCGGCCGGGCTGCGAGTGGTGCTGCCGCCGACGGTGCGCGGGAAGGCGGGGCGCGGGAAGGCGGGGCGCGGGAAGGCTGGGCGCGGCGGGGGCGTGGCGCTGACGGCACGCCACGGCCCAGTCTGCTGCGGCCTGACGTACGTCTCCACGGGCCAGTTGGACCGCGCCCGCGCCGTCATGCGCCGCACGCTCGACCTGATGGAACCGGTCCTGGTGGCCGGCGCGCCGGTGGTCGTCCTCGAACCGAGCTGTGCCGCCGCGCTCCGCACGGACCTGCCGGAGCTGCTGCACGACGACCCGCGCGCGGAACGCCTGGCGGCGGCGGTGGTGACGTTCGCGGAAGCCCTGGAGAGATACGCCCCGGACTGGACACCGCCGCGGGTGGACCGCCCGGTGGCCGGCCAGACCCACTGCCACCAGCACGCGGTCCTCGGCGACGCGCCCGACCGCCGGCTGCGCGCGGCGGCGGGCCTGACCGGCGAACTGACCGGCGGCTGCTGCGGCCTCGCGGGCGACTTCGGCTTCGAGAAGGGCCACTACGAGGTCTCGGCGGCCTGCGCGGAGGACCAGTTGCTCCCCGCGGTGCGGTCGGCACCGGAGAACGCGGCCGTCCTGGCGGACGGCTTCTCCTGCCGCACCCAGTTGGCCCAGCTGGGTGACCGCAGGGCGCGGCATCTGGCGGAGGTACTGGCGGAGGGGCTGGAAGCGACGGAGAACTGATCGCCCCAGCGCGCCTGTGCCTGTGCCTGTGCCCTGCGCCCTGCCCCTGTGCCCTGTTCCTATGCCTCCGACTGCATTCCTATTCCTATGCCTCCGGCTGCGCGGCCTTCGCCCTGTTCCGCCCCACCTGTGTCCGTACCGCCCCCATGCTCGCCGCGATGACCAGCGCGATCGCCACCGCCTGGGTCGAGGTCAGGGACTGGCCGAGGACCAGGAAGCCCGCCGTCGCCGCGATCGCCGGTTCCAGGCTCATCAGGATCGCGAAGGTGGAGGCGGGCAGACGGCGCAGGGCGAGGAGTTCGAGGATGTAGGGCAGTACCGAGGAGAGCATCGCCACGGCCGCGCCCAGCCCGACCGTCGTCGGTACGAGCAGTTTCGTGGCGGACTCGGCGATCCCCAGCGGCACGAACACCACGGCGGCGACCGCCATCGCCAGCGCGAGCCCGTCGGCCTGCGGGAAGCGCCGTCCCGTACGGGCGCTGAAGACGATGTACGCGGCCCACATCGCACCCGCCGAGGCCGCGAAGGCGACGCCCGCCGGGTCCAGCTCGCCGAAGCCCCCGCCGCCCAGGAGGAAGACGCCGGTCAGGGCGAGGCCCGCCCAGATCAGGTTCACCGCGCGGCGGGAGGCGAGTACGGACAGGGCCAGCGGGCCGAGGACCTCAAGGGTGACGGCGGGGCCCAGGGGAATGCGGGCCGCCGCCTGGTAGAAGAGGCCGTTCATCGCCGCCATGCTGATACCGAAGACGACGACCGTGCCCCAGTCGGCGCGCGAGTGCCCGCGCAGCCGGGGGCGGCACACCAGGAGCAGGACGAGGGCCGCGACGACGAGCCGCAGGGTGACCACGCCGAGCGCGCCGGCCCGCGGCATCAGGCTGACCGCGAGCGCCCCTCCGAACTGCACGGAGACGCCGCCCGCGAGCACGAGTCCCACGGGCCCGAGAGAACCCCGAAGGTGCGACCCGCCGGGCGCCGCGGGCGTGGAGGGCGGCGGGGTCGCGCCCTGGGCCGGGGCGGACGGAGCGGCGCTGGGGTTGTTCACGGGGCCTTCCAGGTGGTGCAACTGGTATTCGTTCAGCGCGATGTACCTGGCGGTCCAGGGTAATGGACCAAGTCGGCTGTGTGAACCCTTTGTGCGGTCCTGGGCGGTGGCCCACCCGCCCTGGTGGACGAGCCTCAAGGGGGGCGCGGGACCGTGTCGGCATGGGTTCCGCCGCGATGGGGGTGCCCCCTGTTCGAGCGAAGTCGAGAACTTGGGGGAGCGACCAGCCGCAACGGACCCGCAGTTCCCCGCCTCTCGACGTCTCGGGCTCTCGCGGAGCGCTCAGTGCGCGATGTCGGCGTACGCCTCGATCTCCTGAGGGCTGCGCGGACCCGGCCCGACATACCGCGCGGACGGCCGCACAAGCCGTCCCGTCCGCTTCTGCTCCAGGATGTGCGCGGACCAGCCGGCCGTACGGGCACACGTGAACATCGACGTGAACATGTGCGCCGGGACCTCGGCGAAGTCCAGGATGATCGCCGCCCAGAACTCGACGTTCGTGGCGAGGACGCGGTCGGGGCGACGGTTGTGCAGCTCCTCCAGGGCCGCCTTCTCCAGCGCCTCCGCGATCTCGAAACGCGGGGCACCCAGCTCACGGGCCGTACGCCGCAGCACGCGCGCCCTCGGGTCCTCCGCCCGGTACACCCGGTGGCCGAAGCCCATCAGCCGCTCGCCCTGGTCGAGGGCCCGCTTGACGTACGCCTCCGCGTCACCGGTGCGCTCGATCTCCTCGATCATGCCGAGGACGCGGGAGGGCGCGCCGCCGTGCAGGGGCCCCGACATGGCACCCACCGCGCCGGACAGCGCGGCGGCCACGTCCGCGCCCGTGGACGCGATGACCCGCGCCGTGAAAGTGGAGGCGTTCATGCCGTGCTCGGCGGCCGACGTCCAGTAGGCGTCGAC
>CBFHCJ010000440.1:0-6072 GCA_965654005.1 uncultured Streptomyces sp.
CCGTACCGGCGTACGGCTTTGGGGGGCCTACGGCCGGAGCAGTACCTTGCCCACCTTCGGATCCCCGGATCCCACCAGGTCGATGGCCTCCGAGAACTCGGCGAGCGGCAGCTCGTGCGTGACCAGCGGCGACGGATCGAGGAGCCCGGCGCCGAAGACCCGCACCGTGTGCGCCCAGGCGGCGGGCGGTGCCCCGAACACGGTGTGCACCTCCAACTGCCGTACGACCAGATCCGTCGGGTCCAGGCCCTCCGCGCCCGCCGCCGGGATGCCCGTCAGGACGAGGCGCCCGCCGCGCCTGAGCAGGGAGGCTGCGGTGCGCGCCGCGGACGCGGACCCTGCGCTCTCGATGACGACGTCGAAGTCGTCGGCGAGAGGGGGATTCTCGGCGTTCTCGGTACGGAAGTCGGTGGCGCCGAACCGCCGCGACAGCGCCTCACGGTCGTTGCGGGTGCCGACCACCAGCAACTCGGCCGGGGAGACCGCCTTGAGGAACTGAACGGCGAACATCCCGAGGGTGCCGGTCCCGACGACCGCGACCCGCTCGCCGGGCTGGGCGTTCGCCTTCAGCGCGGCGGCCGCGATACAGGCGGCGGGCTCCAGCAGGGCCGCAGCCGTCAGATCGGCGTCGTCGGGGAGGACGTGCAGCAGACGGGCCGGGAGGGTGAGGGTGGCGGCCATGGCACCCGGTTGGGTGAAGCCCGTCTCCTCGTACCCCGAGGTGCACAGGGTCGTCTCGCCCGCGTGACAGCGGTCGCAGACCTGGCAGTTGCGGAAGCCCTCCCCGACGACCTTGCGGCCCACCAGGGACTCGACCACTCCGGCGCCGACCGCCTCCACCGTGCCGGACCACTCATGCCCCGGGGTGAGCGGGTAGCGGACGTAGCCCTCGGGCCGGTTGCCCTGGTAGACCTCGCGGTCGCTGCCGCAGATGCCGACGGCGTGCACGCGCACGAGCGCCTCGCCCGGCCCTGGCGGCACCGGTTCATGGGGGACCAGGCGGTGCGCGCCGGGCGCCTCGATGACGACCGCGGTGCTCACTGGGTGCCCTTCGGCTTGCGCTGCTCCCAGCCCTCGGCCCACAGATCGAACCGGGCCTGCTGCTGCGGGAACTCGGCCGCCGCGTCGATGTCGAGCTCGACACCGAGGCCGGGCGCGTCGGACAGGTGGAAGTACCCGTCGACGACCTGCGGCGCGCCCTTGATCACCTTCTTGATCTCCGCGTCCGCGAAGTCGTTGAAGTGCTCAAGGATCTTGAAGTTCGGGGAGGTGAAGCCGACCTGGAGCGAGGCCGCGGTCAGTACCGGGCCGCCCACGTTGTGCGGCGCGACGAGCATGTAGTGGGTCTCGGCGGTGGCGGCGAGCTTGCGGGTCTCCCAGATACCACCGATGTGGCCGACGTCCGGCTGGATGATGTCGACGGCCTGGCTCTCGAACAGCTCACGGAACTCGATGCGGTCGTGGATGCGCTCACCGGTGGCGACCGGGATGTCGACCTTGGCCGCGACCTTCTCCAGCGCCTTCAGGTTCTCCGGCGGGCAGGGCTCCTCCAGCCAGGCGGGCTTGAAGGGGGCCAGCTCCTTGGCCAGCCGGACGGCGGTGGCGGGGGAGAAGCGGCCGTGCATCTCCAGCATCAGCTCGGCGTCGGGCCCGATGGCGTCGCGCACGGCCTCGATGAGGGAGACGGCGTACAGGGTCTGCTCGTGGTCGAGCTCGAAGTGACCGGTCCCGAAGGGGTCGATCTTGAGCGCCCTGTACCCGCGCTCGATGACACCCTGGGCGGCCTTGTGGTACGCCTCCGGGGTCCGCTCGGTCGTGTACCACCCGTTGGCGTACGCCTTGACCTTGTCGGTGACCTTGCCGCCGAGGAGCTGCCAGACGGGGACGCCGAGGGCCTTGCCCTTGATGTCCCAGCAGGCCATCTCGACGACCGCGATGCCGGACATCACGATCTCGCCGGCGCGGCCGTAGTCGCCGTACTTCATCCGGCGTACGAGGTCTTCCACTGCGAACGGGTCGGAGCCGAGAATGTGATTGGCCTCCGCCTCCCGCAGATAGCCGATCAGCGCGTCGGTGTGGCCCAGCATCCGGGTCTCGCCGACTCCGGTGATGCCCTCGTCGGTGTGCACCTGGACGTAGGTCAGGTTGCGCCAAGGCGTCCCGACCACGTGTGTGCTGATTCCGGTGATGCGCACGGAAGTTGCCCCTTGCTGCTTCGTCGGTGCTGTGTGTCGGCTCTGTGTGTCGGCCCTGTCGATGTGTTCGAAATTTCGTCACACGTTCGAAATGCTGGCGTGACAGTAAGGAGGGTGCGGCGGGGGTGTCAATGGGTCGAACACATAACGGTTTCGACAAGCGTTTCGATGGCTCTTTCGCGGTCCGTGCTCGACTCGACACCCCGTGACCTGTGGTTCCCTACACAACTTTCACAGCAGCCACTAGGAACGTTAATACGCGGAATCTAGTCTTCCCGCGTCATGGACTACTGCCACCCGTGCCGAAGGCACCTCAACGGCGCCCTCGCCTGCCCGGGGTGCGGTACGCCTGTCGAAGAACTGCGCGCTTACGCGGACGAGGATGCGTTCGCGCCCGCGCCCGCACACGGGGGCGGCTTCGAGGAGTACGGAGAGTACGCCGGTCCGGACGGTTTCGGCGAGGCCGAGGCGTCGTCCGGAGACGAGGGTGACGACGGCGAGGACGAGGGCGAGAGCGAGGCCGTGCGGCCCGGACGGGCGCAGAGCCGGCGGCGGGCGAAGGGGCGCGGCAGGCCGGCCGGTGACCGTGAGGGCGAGCGCGAGAGCGGCGCGAGGTCCACGCGTCGCGATCGCAAGGCCGCCGTGCACCGGCGGCGCCGACGGAGGGTGCTGTTCGGCGGCGCGGGGCTGTTGGTGGCGGCGGGTGGTCTGAGCCTGAAGGAGATCGGCACCGAGGCGCCGGGGTCCACGCCGAAGGCGGCGACCACGGGCGGCGAGGCGGCGGACGGGTCGGCCTCGGCAGGGAAGGCGGACGCGTCGTCGGGTGGTACGGGGTCCGGTGCCGAAGGCGCGACCTCGACGTCGGTGTCGGTCTCGGCGTCTCCGTCGGCGTCGGAGTCCGCGAAGGACAAGAAGTCCGACAAGTCGAAGAAGCAGAACACGGACCCCCGGTCGGCGACCGTGACCGGGCTTGCGGACCGCTCGACGTCGGCCCCCATGCCGACGGCGACGACGGCCCCGAGCGCGGCTCCGACGGCCACGGCGGCGCAGTCGAGTCCGACGCCGGGCCCTTTGCCATCGCAAAAATGCAATCGTTTCCTGTGGTGGTGCACGTAGCGCTCCGCGGGGTGCGCAAGACGAATTCCCGTGCGGCGGGCAGCACACTGGCAAAGGGCCGGCGCCCGGGCCGCCACCTCGACCGGTACCACCGCCGCCACGTCGATTACGCGACGGGCTCCATCATCAAGCGCATGCGCAGTCTGGGTCTGATACCCGGCCGGGCGGACTGATGCACGGGCTGCCCGACCACTTCTCGATGCTCCGAGGAGACCTTTGTCTGAGCAGGTCCGGCAACTTGAACAGCGTTTGTCCGAAGCCCTGGGCGAGCAGTCTGGCGCAGCACCGGCATTGGACCGACACGGACATCGACAGGCTGCAGGCCCGCATCACCGAGCTCGAGCAACAGAACCTCGACCTGCGCCTGCGGCTGAAGGAGAAGAATGAGGAGTTGTCCATGGAGTTGTCCACCGCACGGGCCGCGAACCGCGAACTGACCAAGACCATCGACCAGGAACCCGGGAGAACCTCATGACCGGCCGCTACCGCAGCATCGTCGACGTCTACGTGCTCCTGCGCAGAGCCGACGGCCGCGTCCTGCTCATGGAACGCGCCAACACCGGCTACGCGGACGGTCAGCTCTGCCCACCCAGCGGTCACCTCGAGGAGGGAGAATCGGTGATCGCCGGCGCGATCCGTGAGGCCGCCGAGGAAGTCGGTGTCGAGCTCAGTGAAGGCCTACTCGACTTCGTCCACGTCGTCCACCACCGCAACGGCGACGAAGAAGCACGCATCGGCTTCTTCTTCCTCGCAGGCAGTTGGCGCGGCCAGCCGATCAACCGCGAGCCGCACAAATGCGCGCAGCTTTTGTGGGCAGATCCTACGGACCCACCTGCCAACACCGTGCCCTACACGGCCGCAGCCCTTGCACAGATCGCCGAACACCAGCCGTTTTCCCTCGACGGATGGGGGCGAACAACCTCGTCGGGGGAGTCTGCGGGGGCCACGAGCTGACAGTCCGCCACCAACTGGATGTTACGCGACTGCGCGGGAGCCCTGGTGACGTACGTGTCCGACGGCCGGGAGTCTGTGTCCCAGGGGGCACGCTGTCGGCTCCCCACAAGACCACCCTGGCCGCCGCCGAATCAACAGCCTGAGCTTCACAGACAGCTACCCACCCCTGGACAGAGCTGGGAGTCCCGGGCCGGTTTGACGCCTCTACTAGATAACCGCTATCTATTGGTTGTTCGAAGAGGAGGGCGGTCCGTGCAGGACGTGGTGCTGGCGCTGCTGGCCAAGGAGCCGTCGCACGGGTACGACCTGCGCAGGCGGTTGGCGGCGGCGCTCGGACCGTTGGGGGAGACGCTGAACGCGGGGCAGATCTATGTGACGCTCACCCGGCTCGACAAGGCGGGGCTGGTCGTCCAGGAGCGTGTGGACGTGCCGGTGCGCGGCCCGCGGCGCAAGGTGTACGCGCTGACCGCGGCCGGGCAGGAGCGGGTGGCCGCGTGGATGGCCGAGGGCGCCGGGCCCAGACCGGATATGACGGAGTTCCACCTGAAGCTGGTGGCCGCCGCCGAGTCGGGTCTGGCCGATCCGCTCGCCCTCGTGGACGCGCGGCGAGGGGAGCTGATACGCAGCCTCGCCGAGGCCCAGCACGCCGCCCTCGCTCACGACACGGACCCGGAGGCCGGGCTGCTTCTGGAGGGCATCGCGCTCCGGCTGCAGGCCGACCTGCGCTGGCTGGAGGCGTGCGAGCGGACCTGGTCCGCCCGCACCCCGCGTGGGGAAGGCGGAGGAATCGGATGACGAGAGACGTGCCACGGGCTATGGGCCCGTCGCTGCGAAGTGATAGGGGCGACAGCACGGGCGTAGGGTCCGTCGGCCGCGAACCCGGCGATGCGCCCGCGCCGGTGCTGCGGGCGGTCGGCCTGTCGCGGGTGTACGGGGAGGACGAGGGCCTGGTGCGGGCCGTCGACGGGGTCCGTCTCGACGTTCCCGCCGGGCAGACGCTCGCCGTGACCGGGCCCAGCGGCTGCGGCAAGTCCACGCTGCTGCAGCTCCTCGGCGGTCTTGACCGGCCTACCGACGGCGAGGTGTGGCTCGGCGGGCGGCGCATCGACCACCTCGGCGAGCGGGCGCTGGCCAGGCTGCGGCGCCGCACCATCGGATTCGTCTTCCAGGCATACCACTTGATGGACGAGCTGACCGCGGCGGAGAACGTCGAGCTGCCCGCGCTGTTCGCCGGCGCCTCACCGCGCACCGCCCGCATCCGTGCCGCCGAACTCCTCGATCAGGTCGGGCTCGCCGGCCGTGCCCGGCATCTGCCCTCCGAGCTCTCCGGCGGGCAGCAGCAGCGGGTCGCCATCGCCCGCGCCCTGGTCAACGAGCCGCTGGTCGTCCTCGCTGACGAGCCCACCGGAAACCTCGACAGCGCCGCGACCCACGACATCCTCCGGCTCTTCGACGAGTTACGCGCCGCCGGCCAGACCCTGGTCATGGTCACCCATGACGAGCGCGTCGCCGCCACGGCGGACCGCTTCGTCTCCATGCGCGACGGGACGTTGGCCCACGACACCCGCCTGGACAGCAGCGGCGGCAACACACGGCTCGGCGCGCTGCTGAACTGGGAGGGCTGACCGTGGGACACCTGCTGCTGACGTGGCGCCTGGTCCTGCGCGACATGCGCCGCCATCGGGGCGAGGCCGTCACGTTCCTGCTCGTCGTCACCGCCGCCGCCGCCACCCTGACCCTCGGACTCGCGACGACCACGGCCGTCTCCACCGCGTACGCCAACACCCGAGCGGCCGCCGCCGGCCCG
>CBFHCJ010000441.1:0-6033 GCA_965654005.1 uncultured Streptomyces sp.
GAGATCCTGGTCCGCCAGCGCGGCACCCACTTCCACCCGGGTGCGGGCGTCGGCCGTGGCGGCGACGACACGCTGTTCGCGCTGCAGGCCGGTGCGGTGGAGTTCGGTACCCACCGTGGCCGCAAGGTCGTGAACATCGTTTCGGTCGCCTGATCAAGGCTCAGACCGAACGCTTCGCGAGGCGGACCTCACTTCCCGTTCGGGAAGGTGGGTCCGCCTTTCGCGTGTTGCTCACAGAGGCAGCACCCAAGAAAGATCCCGTACGTTTCTGGAGGCACTGAACCATGACCACCTTCGTGGACCGCGTCGAACTGCATGTCGCCGCGGGTAACGGAGGCCACGGCTGTGCCTCCGTACACCGTGAGAAGTTCAAGCCGCTCGGCGGCCCCGACGGCGGCAACGGTGGTCGCGGCGGCGACGTCATCCTCACCGTCGACCAGTCCGTCACCACGCTTCTCGAGTACCACCACTCCCCGCACCGCAAGGCAACGAACGGCAAGCCCGGCGAAGGCGGCTTCCGTTCCGGCAAGGACGGCCATGACCTGGTCCTGACGGTGCCGGACGGCACGGTGGTGCTCGACAGGGCGGGCAACGTGCTGGCCGACCTGGTCGGGCACGGCACGTCGTACGTCGCCGCCCAGGGAGGTCGCGGCGGCCTCGGCAACGCGGCGCTGGCCTCCGCCCGCCGCAAGGCACCCGGCTTCGCGCTGCTCGGCGTCCCCGGTGACCTGCAGGACATCGTGCTGGAGTTGAAGACGGTCGCGGACGTGGCCCTCGTCGGCTACCCCAGCGCGGGCAAGTCCTCGCTGATCTCCGTGCTGTCCGCCGCCAAGCCGAAGATCGCCGACTATCCGTTCACCACCCTGGTTCCGAACCTGGGCGTGGTGACCGCCGGCTCGACCGTGTACACGATCGCGGACGTGCCGGGCCTCATCCCGGGCGCGAGCCAGGGCAAGGGTCTCGGCCTGGAGTTCCTGCGGCACGTCGAGCGGTGCAGCGTGCTCGTGCACGTGCTGGACACGGCCACGCTGGAGTCCGAGCGCGACCCCGTCTCCGACCTCGACGTCATCGAGGAGGAGCTGAAGCAGTACGGCGGCCTCGGCAACCGGCCGCGGATCGTCGTCCTCAACAAGATCGACGTACCGGACGGCAAGGATCTGGCCGAGATGGTGCGGCCGGACCTGGAGGCCCGCGGGTACCGCGTCTTCGAGGTGTCCGCCGTGGCCCACCTCGGGCTGAAGGAGCTGTCGTTCGCCCTCGCCGACCTGGTCGGGAAGGCGCGTGCCGCCAAGCCCAAGGAGGAGGCGACCCGGATCGTCATCCGGCCGAAGGCCGTCGACGACGCGGGCTTCACGGTGACGCGCGAGGAGGACGGTCTCTTCCGCGTGCGGGGCGAGAAGCCGGAGCGGTGGGTCCGCCAGACCGACTTCAACAACGACGAGGCCGTCGGCTACCTCGCCGACCGGCTCAACCGCCTCGGTGTCGAGGCCGGGTTGATGAAGGCGGGCGCCCGGTCCGGTGACGGCGTCGCCATCGGGCCCGAGGAGAACGCGGTCGTCTTCGACTGGGAGCCGACGCTGACGGCGGGCGCCGAGATGCTCGGCCGACGGGGTGAGGACCACCGGTTCGAGGGCGTACGGCCCGCCGCGCAGCGGCGCCGGGACCACCAGGCGGAACGGGACGAGGCACAGCGGGAGTTCGACGGCTTCGAGCCGTTCTGACCGGGGCCGTTCCGACCCGGGCCGTTCCGGTGCGCTCCTCCCCGGGGTGGCGGTCAACGCCGGGAAAGTCGTGGTTGCCCCGCAGGACAACAAGAGGTGCCGGACGGCAAACCGTTCTCTTACCTGGCCGAGACCGAAATACCGCGGCAGATCGACGTGGAGTTCCGCGGTGATCGGCTGCCGGACGAACTGAACTCGTCAGGACCCTCGGTCACCGAGCGCTCAAGAGACTGCGCCGTCGGTGACAACGCCCCGCCGCCCGGCTGTCGTGACCGGAATGCAACACGACGGATCACTAGGGATAGCGCCTTGAAATCGCATGAGAAGCCTGTGGAGTCACTCACAGCAAATCCGGACAATTCGGCCTGGCTTCGCGGCATTCGCTGAGCATGCAAGGTGAATAGCGGGTTGCGCGCACATATGCATCAGAGGGCGCTCACCTTGCACTTCACTTACCGAAAGTGGGACCATCCGAAGGTTCCCTGAAGCCCCGAGGTAGGTCACCTGTGTCTGAGCGCATAGCCAAGCCCCGTACCACCGCAGTGATCCTGGCTGGTGGCACCGGTCAGCGCGTGGGTCTGTCGATTCCGAAGCAGCTGCTGAAGATCGCCGGCAAGGCGGTGATCGAGCACACGCTGACCACCTTCGAGAACGCCGACTCCATCGACGACGTCATCGTGCTGATGGCGCCGGGCTATGTGCCGGACGTCGAGAAGATCGTCGCCAAGGCGGGCTTCACCAAGGTGACGCACATCATCGAGGGCGGCTCCACGCGCAACGAGACCACCGAGCGCGCCATCTCCCTGCTCGGAGAGGGCCTGGCCGAGGGCGAGGACCGCAACGTCCTGTTCCACGACGCCGTACGCCCCCTGCTGTCGCAGCGCGTCATCGACGACTGTGTGGCGGCCCTGGAGCGCTACCAGGCCGTGGACGTCGCCATCCCGTCCGCGGACACCATCATCGTGACCCGCACCCACGGTGAGGACGGCGAGTTCATCACCGAGATCCCGGACCGCTCCCGACTGCGGCGCGGCCAGACCCCGCAGGCCTTCAAGCTGTCCACGATCCGCCGCGCCTACGAGGTCGCGGCCGGTGACCCCAACTTCCAGGCCACCGACGACTGCTCCGTCGTACTCAAGTACCTGCCGGACGTGCCGATCCACGTCGTCGCGGGCGACGAGTACAACATGAAGGTCACCCAGCCCGTCGACGTCTTCATCGCCGACAAGCTGTTCCAGCTGGCCTCCACCGCCGCCCCCGAGCAGAACGGCGAGGAGGCCTACCGGGAACTCCTCACCGGCAAGACCATCGTGGTCTTCGGCGGCTCCTACGGCATCGGCAAGGACATCGCCGAACTCGCCGAGTCCTACGGCGCCACGGTGTACGCGCTGGGCCGCTCCACCACCGGTACGCACGTCGAGAACCCGGAAGAGGTCGACGACGCGCTGTCCAAGGCGTACGCCGAGACCGGGCGTATCGACTACGTGGTCAACACCGCGGGTGTGCTGCGCATCGGCAAGCTGGCCGAGACCGACAACGCGACCATCGAGGAAGCGATGAGGGTCAACTACCTGGCCCCGGTGCAGATCGCCCGCTCCTCCTACAAGTATCTGGCCGAGACCAGCGGCCAGTTGCTGCTGTACACCTCCAGCAGCTACACCCGCGGACGCGCCGAGTACAGCCTCTACTCCTCGACCAAGGCCGCCATGGTGAACCTCACCCAGGCCCTGTCCGACGAGTGGGCCGGCGACGGCATCCGCGTCAACTGCATCAACCCGGAGCGCACCGCCACCCCGATGCGCACCAAGGCCTTCGGCCAGGAGCCCGCGGCCACGCTGCTGTCCTCCGAGGCCGTCGCACGCACCTCGCTCGACGTCCTCGTCTCCGAACTCACCGGTCACGTCATCGACGTACGCCAGCAGGACCCGACGGCGGGCGCGGGCAGGGCGTCCGGCTTCGAGGCGGCCCTGGCCGGCGTCCTGGACCGACAGGACGGCGTGGCGTAATCAGCGGCTCATTGGCATTCCGGAATTCAGGCCTCTGTGATTGCGCGACGATGCGCGGACGCAGGGGCCTGAATCCGTAAAATTCCAGATCGCTCGCCATACCCTTCCGGATATTTTCAAGTCTCTTCAATCCCTTTTCAAGGGCCCTACAGCGCTGTCCGAAGTGCTTTTCCGAACCACCACCGGCACTCCCTCCAAGAGCAGGTTCCCTCCGTGATTTCCACCGCTATACGCGTTGCCCGGGTGGGCAGTGCGGCCGAGCTGGCCGCGGCGGCCCTCATGATGTTGGGCTTCCCCGCGTTGATGCTGGCCGCGCTCCTCCCGAGCGTCGGTGCCTTCGCGGCTGCGGCCGCAGTGACGTACCTGGCGGACCGCTATCTCCACCGGCGCGGCAGCTATCTGATCAGCCGCCTCAGCAAGGTGCGGGCCGGCCTGTCCATCCGGTTCCTGATCCGAGAGCTGCTGCTGGTCCTGCTCCTGGCCCGGGTCAGCCTCTCCGACGACCTGGTCTTCTACGCGGCGATCGCCTGCTTCCTCGCCTTCTACAGCTTCCAGGCCCCGCACGGCGCCCTGGTCACCCTGATCCGCAACCGCCGCCGGATGCCGGTCGCCACCCGCAACGTGGACCTCGGTTCGCGGGTCCGCATCCCGGACGCCGCGCCGCGCGGGCTGCTCAACCGAGCCGCCGAGAAGATGCTGCACCTCGACGTCGTGGCGGTCGTCGGCCTGCTCGTCGCCGCGGCCACCGACGAGGCCGTTTACGGCTTCGCGGGCGTCGCTGCCACCCTGGCGCTGGCCTTCTTGTACGTGGCCGTGCTCGCCCCGTACGTCCGCGCCCGGAAGATCCCGCCGAACGCGGAGAAGGTGCTCGCCGCCGTCGACGGCTGGCTGCGCGAGTACCGCCCGGAGACGGTGCTCTACTTCTCCGGCTCCAAGGACTCGGCGTACCAGGCCAACATGTGGCTGGAGACGATGGAGCAGCTGGAGACCCGGCCGCTGATCATCCTCCGCGAGCGCGGCATTCTGCAGAACCTGGCGCCCACCACGGTCCCCGTCATCTGCGTGCCCGGAGGGGTGCACCTGATGAACATGGACCTGTCCACGGTGCGCGTCGCGCTGTACGCGGCGAACGTCGGCAAGAACATCCACATGCTGCGCGTGCCCACCATGAAGCACGTCTTCATCGGCCACGGCGACAGCGACAAGCTCGCCAGCGTCAACCCGTTCAGCAAGGTGTACGACGAGGTGTGGACCGCGGGCCGCGCGGGCCGCGACCGTTACGCCATAGCCGACGTCGGTGTCCGCGACGACGACATCGTCGAGGTCGGCCGCCCGCAGCTCGCCCCCATCCAGCCGTGGGGGCGTACACCCGAGGGTCCCCGCGGCGGAGCCGCTGATGGACACTGCCCGACGATCCTGTACGCCCCCACCTGGGAGGGCTGGGACGACAACCCGGGCAACACCTCGATCCTGCTGGCCGGTGAAAACATCGTTCGCACGCTGGTCCAGGCCGATCCGCCCGTCCGCGTCCTCTACAAGCCGCACCCCTTCACCGGCACGCGCAGCCCCAAGGCCGGCGCCGCCCACCGCCGGATCACCGAGCTGGTCGAGAAGGCCGCCGCCGAGCGCGCCGCCGATCCGCGCTTCCAGACCGACGCCACCGCCCGGACGCGGGCCAAGGCCGAACTGGCCCGCATCGAGGCCCGGCTCGCCCAGCTGTCCGGCTCGAGCGGCGACAAGGGCGACGAAGCCGTGGCGACCCGCGACGGCGTGGTCGACGTGGCCGGGCACGAGGAGGTCGCCCGGCTGCGCGCCGAGTGGAACGACGCGTACTGGCGCTCCCTCGGCACCTGGGAGCACCGCGTCATCACGGGCGCCGAACCGCGCCTGTACGACTGCTTCAACGTCTCCGACGCGATGGTCTCCGACATCTCCAGCGTGGTCTCCGACTTCATCGCGAGCGGCAAGCCGTACGCCGTCACCGACTCCGCGGAGCTGGGCGTCGAGGAGTTCAAGCGGCAGAACACCGCGGTGCGCGCCGCCGTGATCCTGTCGAACTCCGCGCGCGAGCTGGACGAGCTGCTCGCCGCCGCCCGCGACCCCGAGGCCGATCCGCTGGCCGCCGACCGCCAGGAGCTGAAGCGCTACCTGCTGGGTCCGGACGAGCCCACCTCCATCGAGCAGTTCAACACCGCGGTGCGCAACCTGACGCAGAAGGCCGAGGCCCGCAACCGCGGCCAGGAGTCCGGCGTCCCGACAGCCGTCGCCGAGCCGGCGAGCGGGGTGCCCGGCCAGCGCCCGACGCC
>CBFHCJ010000442.1:0-6032 GCA_965654005.1 uncultured Streptomyces sp.
GCCGATGGTACTGCAGGGGGGACCCTGTGGGAGAGTAGGACACCGCCGAACAATTCTTTGGAAAACCCCGCACCTCACGGTGCGGGGTTTTCTGCGTTCGGGCTGCCTCTAGGCTCATACTCATGCGCTATGACCTCGTCATCTTCGACAACGACGGCGTACTCGTCGACAGCGAGCCCATCTCCAACCGGCTCCTGGCCGCCTGTCTCACCGAGCTGGGGCACCCGACGTCGTACGAGGACTCCATCCGTGACTACATGGGGTCCGCGATGCACCGGATCCACGACGTCATCCACGAGCGCACGGGACAGCGGCTGCCGGCCGACTTCGACGACGTCTTCCACGCGCCGCCGTCGCCGCGGGGATGGACGTGTACGGGTTCACCGCCATGACGCCCGCCGCCAGGCTCGCGGACGCCACCCAACTCTTCTCTGCCATGGGGACGTTGGCTGACCTGCTGGTACGACCTCGGCCGTGACACGCATCGGCGGACCGGCACTGACATTTGTCATGCAGAGCTCCGGACGATCGTTTCTACTGGCGGACCCGTCCCGGCGGCGAAGCTAAGGGCATGACGACGAACACGGTTTCCCAGGGCCAGAACAAGAGCCAGAGCAAGAAGAGCAACTTCGTGCCGCTCATCATGGACGTGGCGGTGCCGGTCGGGTCGTACTACCTCTTCAAGAACTCCTTCGGGATGAGCACGTTCGCGGCGCTCGCCTGGAGCAGCGTGGTGCCGGCCGTGCGCACCGCGGTGGGCGTGGTCCGGGAGCGCAAGGTCAATGCCCTCGCCGCGCTCATCCTCTTCGTGAACGTCGGCGGGCTGCTGCTCACCTTCATCGCCGGCGACCCGCGGCTCATGCTCGCCAAGGACAGCGGGCTCATCTGCGCGATCGGGATCGGGATCCTGGTCTCCGTCGCCCTCGGCAAGCCGATGATGTCCGCCGTCGTGAAGCCCTGGCTGGTGAAGGGGGATGACCGGAGGGAGGCCGCCTGGGCGCGGCTGCAGAGCGGATCTCCGGCCTTCCGGCGGGCCGAGCGGGTCTTCTCGCTGGTGTGGGGCGTAGTGCTGCTCGGCGAGAGCGTCGTGCACGTGGTGGGTGTGTACACGCTGCCGGTGGACACGATGGTCTGGCTCGGCACCGTCTTCACGATCGGCGCGATCGTGATCGGGTTCCGCGTCAGCGGTGCCCTCGCCGCCGCTCCCATGGAGCGGATGATCCTCGCCGAGGCCGCCGCCGCCGATGTCACGGCGCCCGCTCCCGTCTCCGTCACCCTCGCCAGGTAAAGCTGAACAGAAATCGACTTCGGCTGGATCTACGCACCGGTGAGACAGGGGCCCTACGCTCGCCGCCATGACAGATGGCTGCGGCGCGGTAGGGCCTCTCTGGCGTTCGGCTTCTTCGCCCGCGGCGCCACCTTCGCCCTGCTGGTGACGCGGATCCCGGCCATCCAGGACCGGTACGGGGTCTCCGACGCGACTCTCCTCGTCTTCCTCGCCGCAGTGCCGATCCTCGCCGGCGTCGGCAGCGTGAGGACCGAACAACTCGTCAAGCGCATACGGCCAGCCGGCTGCTGCGCTGGGCGCAGCCGGTCGTACTGCTCGCCCTCCTCGGCGCCGGGGCCGCGAGCACATGTCCGAGCGGGGGATCGCGCCGGCCGCGTTCGGGCTGTCCATGGGCGCTCTGGACACCTCCATGAACATGCTCGGGGTGAGCCTCCAGCGGACGTACGGGCGCAGCATCATGCTCGGTTTCCACGCCGGGTTCAGCCTCGGCGGGATCGTGGGTGCCTCGCTCGCCTGGGGGTGTACGCCCGTTCGTTCGCGCCCGGAGCGGACCGATACGGTGACGGGCATGAGCGGCCGCACACAGCTGATGTGGGACGAGGCAGTAACGGGCTATGACTTCGGTCCGGACCATCCGATGGATCCGGTCCGGCTCGCGCTGACCAGGAAACTGGTCGACGCTTTCGGTCTCGACCGGGACGTCGACGTGGTCGCGGCGAAGCCCGCGGGCGACTCGACGCTGCGGCTGGTGCACCGCGAGGACTACGTGCAGGCCGTGAAGGCGGCGTCCGCGGACCCGGGGACGGCCGACGGGTCGTACGGGATCGGGACGCCGGACGACCCCGCCTTCGCCAGGATGCACGAGGTGTCGGCCCTGATCGCCGGGCAGTCGGTCGGGGCGGCCGAGGCCGTGTGGCGCGGGGACGTGCTGCACGCGGTGAACTTCGCGGGCGGGCTGCACCACGCCATGCCGGGCAGTGCGTCCGGGTTCTGCGTGTACAACGACGCCTCGCTCGCCATCGCCCGGCTGCTGGAGCTGGGCGCCGAGCGGGTCGCGTACGTGGACGTGGACGTGCACCACGGAGACGGGGTGCAGGCCGCCTTCTGGGACGATCCCCGGGTTCTCACCGTCTCGCTGCACGAGCACCCGCGGACGCTCTTCCCGCAGACCGGGTGGCCGGAGGAGACGGGCTCCGAGGGCGCGGAGGGCAGCGCCGTGAACGTGGCGTTGCCGGCCGGGACCGGGGACGCGGGGTGGGTGCGGGCCTTTCACGCGGTCGTGCCGGAGCTGATCGCCGATTTCCGGCCGCAGGTGCTGGTCACGCAGCACGGGGCCGACACCCACTTCGAGGATCCGCTCGCGCACCTAGCCGTGTCGCTGGACGCGCAGCGGGCCGTGCAGGTCGCGTGCCACGAGCTGGCGCATCAGCACGCCGACGGCCGCTGGGTCGCGCTGGGTGGGGGCGGCTATGCGGTGGTGGAGGTCGTACCGCGGTCGTGGACGCATCTCGTCGCCATCGCGGCGGGGCGGCCGATCGAGCCGGAGGCCGTGATCCCTGAGGAATGGCGGCAGGAAGTGTTCGCGCGTACACGGCAGTTGGCGCCGGTGCGGATGACGGACGGGCGGTGGCCCGTGGCGTATGCGGACTGGGAGTCAGGGTACGACCCGGCCGATCGGCTTGACCAGGCGGTGCTGGCTACGCGTAGGGCGGCGTTTCCGTTGCGGGGGTTGTTGGCGTAGCCCTGCCGGGCGGTGCGCGGGCTGGATCCGGCTGATCGCATGATTACGCCGACTGTGGGGTGTTTCCCGCATTTCGGGCGCACGAGGGAGGGGAATGGGCCAGCATCTCGGACGTGTTGAGCACCGGAGCACTGCGAGCGCATCTGCTGGCCGCCCGGCTGGCCGGGCCCGTGGCCACGTCGCGTGAGGCGAGCCTGCGCAGCTATCGGCTCTTCGCTGCCCGCGATCCTCGTGCGCTGATCGGACTCGATCCCGAATGGGCATGGGATCAGCAGGATTTACTCGCCCTGATGGCGGACAAGTGTGGGGTTTCGGCCGATCCTGCACACACCTCCGGCCAAGATGTGATCGACCCCGAGCGCACCCTGGAGGCTCTCGACGCCTTCGCCGGGCGGATCGGCAAGGCCGCGCGGCACAGGGAACCGGTGCTCCTCGGCACCGGCCACCCGCACCGGCTGCTCGGTTTCTACGCTGCGCTCGCGGACGCGCTGTCATCGGCGGGATGTACCGTCCTCACCCCGGCGTATGGTCGCCGTGTCGACATAACGACCCGGTTCGGCCTACGTACGTACAACCTTGATTACGTACGAGGAGTCGCTTTCGTGCGGAACCCGGAGCCCGGAACCGCCGGTTGTGAGCCCGGCGCACACACGCACTCACCGCTCCCGGTTCGCACCGCGCTGGCCGCCGCGGCGGAGGCCGAAGGGCCGTTGCCGGAGCTGGTCATCGGGGACCACGGATGGGTCTGCGGGGCAGGTCAGCTGGGGTTCGAGGCGATGGGGCTCGCCGACACGGACGATCCGGCGCTCTTCGTCGGGGAGGCAGAGGGGCGCGTGTCCGTCGTCGTTCCACTTGATGACGCTGTGCGGTCTGATTACTACCGACCGCTTACGCGCTATGTACTCAATCGAGCGTGTCTGTCACAGTAGGCCGCCGGCGGCATCCCCTCTTCCCCACTTGCATCACCCGCCTCTAGTCTGGGGAGTGAGCGCGCAACGACGAAGAGTCACCGGAAGGGGAAGCCGGTGGCCGTCGAGTGCGGAAGGTTCAGGTGTGTCATGGCTGCAGCTGGCGAGAGGCCTCTGAACGAGGTTCAGTTCCTGACCGTGGCGGAAGTCGCCTCGGTGATGCGAGTGTCGAAGATGACCGTGTACCGGCTGGTGCACAGCGGTCATCTGCCGGCGATCCGGGTGGGGAGGTCGTTCCGGGTGCCGGAACAAGCGGTTCACGAGTATCTCCGCGAGAGTTATGTGGGGGTGGAGACAGCCTGACGGCGGCCCGGCGGGGTCCCTCGGGGCCTCCCGGGTCACCTCGATTACGACCTCAGCGCTCGGGCGGGTAGGCTAGCCCCTCGTAGGTCGTGTGGGCCCATGGCGCCCAGCACCGAGTGATGAGAAGTGAGCGAGGGTAGTCGTGGGCTCTGTTATCAAGAAGCGGCGCAAGCGGATGGCCAAGAAGAAGCACCGCAAGCTGCTCAAGCGCACTCGCGTTCAGCGTCGTAACAAGAAGTAAGACGCGGCCCCGCAAGGGGCGCCCTTGCTGTCTTCGCGCGAGCGCGCGTATGGCCCCCCACCAACCGGTGGGGGGCCATTGCCTTTTCCGGGCGATACGGTGCATGTCGGCTGGTGCCTGTCGCCTGTCGGTCTGGCGTCAGTGGGCCCGGCTTCAGTGGGCCCGGTGGATCGGTCGGCCCCCGCCTGGCCGAATCCCGCTGCGCGTACGAGTGTGGTGCAAATGGCTTGGTCTGGTCGTACGTACGGGGGTGTCGTCACTTCGTGCATCGGGCGGTCATCACAGCGCAACACCGAACCGCTAAGTTGGCCGTATACGGGGAACGCGGCAGGCCGTCGGGCAGAGCTCGTCCACAACTGGACGCGACTGGAAGAGAGGCGCTGATCTTGGGCAAGGTCGTGCTCGTGACCGGAGTGGCCCGTCGGCTCGGAGGCCGGTTCGTACGACGGATCCAGCGTGACCCGGATGTCGACCGCGTCGTCGCGGTGGACGCGGTCCCACCCGAGCACCATCTGGGCGGCGCCGACTTCATCCGGGCCGACATCCGCCAGCCCACCATCGCCCGTGTGCTCGCCGAGCATTCCGTCGACACGGTCGTCCACATGGATGTGACCGGCACCCCGCTGGGCAGCGGCAGTCGGGCCACGGTCAAGGAGACCAACGTCATCGGCACCATGCAGCTGCTCGGCGCGTGCCAGAAGTCCCCGACCGTCAAACGGCTCGTCGTGAAGTCCAGTACGAACGTGTACGGGTCCGCGCCCCGCGACCCGGCCGTCTTCACCGAGACGACCCCGCCCAAGTCGCTGCCCAGCGGCGGTTTCGCCAAGGACACCGTCGAGGTCGAGGGATACGTACGGGGCTTCGCGCGGCGCCGGCCCGACGTCGCCGTCTGCATGCTGCGCTTCGCCAACATCCTCGGCCCGAGCGCCGATTCGCCGCTCGCCTCGTACTTCTCGTTGCCCGTGCTGCCCACCGTCTTCGGCTACGACCCGCGGCTTCAGTTCGTGCACGAGGACGATGTGATCGAGGTGCTGCGTATCTGCTCGCACGAACCGCAGCGCGGCACGCTCAACAGTGGCACGTTCAATGTCGCGGGCGAGGGCGTGCTGCTGCTGTCGCAGTGTGCGCGGCGGCTCGGGCGGCCCACCGTGCCCCTGCTGCTGCCCGCCGTCACCTGGGTCGGCTCGGCGACGCGGACGCTCGGCATGACGGACTTCTCACCCGAGCAGATCCGGCTGCTCACCCACGGTCGGGTCGTGGAGACGATCCAGATGCGCGAGACACTCGGATACGAGCCGAAGTACACGACCGCGGAGACGTTCGCGGACTTCGCACGCAGCCGTGGGCCCGGGCTGCTGCCGCCGGAGGCCCTCGCGGGGGCCGTCGACCGGATCGCCGCACTGCCCGCCCTGGGCGGTGGCCACCCCCCGACGCAGAGCGCCAACTGAGGAGCGCATCAACGATGGCGGACGCCAAGGTCATTCCGTTCGA
>CBFHCJ010000443.1:0-6031 GCA_965654005.1 uncultured Streptomyces sp.
TCTTCCCCCAGGGGACTTCCACCCCCAAGCAATCGCCCATGCTGGGCGCACAACGCCGAGGGCCGCCACACCTGGTCGGTGTGACGGCCCTCTTCGGCCGATGTTTCACGTGAAACGGAGTGTTTCACGTGAAACACGCTCGGTGACGGCTACCCGTTCGGCCCTCCGAAGAAGTTGCCGTTGCCATTTCCGTTGCCCCGGGACCCTCCGTTGGTGGTGGTCTCGGTCGGTGTCACGGTCACACCGGGGGTTCCGCCGTCGCCGCCGTCGCCACCGTTGCCACCGTTGTTGCCGTTGTCGCCACAGTTGAAGAAGTTGGCGCAGGTGTCGGTCGCCGTCGGCGTGGGCGAGGTCAGTGTCTCGCTCGGCGTCGGGGTCGGCGTCGGGCTCTCTGAAACGCTCTGCGTGGGCGTCGGGACCGCACTCGGGCTCGGGGTGTCGTTGACGATCTCACCGATGTCCTCGGGCGTCGGGAAAGGTTCCGCGGGCTGCCCCTGGAGCGCCTGCGCCATGTAGTCGTGCCAGATCTCGGCCGGGAACGAGGCACCGTGGATCTTCTTTTGGCCGCCCGTTCCGTACATCTCCAGGAACGTCCGCGACTTGTTGTTCTCGTTGTCGTCCATCCGGAACATGCTGATCGCGGTGGACAGCTGCGGGGTGTAGCCGACGAACCAGGCGGACTTGTTGCCGTCGGTGGTACCGGTCTTGCCCGCCACGTCACGGCCGGGCAGCTGGGCGTTGGTACCGGTTCCCTTCTCGACCACGGTCTTCAGGACGTCGGTCACATTGTCGGCGACCGCCGGGGTGAAGGCCGGCAAGGACTTCTTGGTGTGCTGGAAGACCGTCCCGTCCTTGCTGCTGACCTTCTCGACCGAGTACGGGTTGTTCTGCTGACCACTGGCCGCGAAGGTGGCGTAGGCGCCGGCCATGCGGATCGCGCTCGGGGAGGAGGTACCGATGGAGAACGAGGGATAGTCGGCGCTGGCCAGGCTGCTCTTCAGGATGCCCGCGTCCAGGGCGGACTGCTCGACCTTGTCCAGGCCTACGTCCATGCCGAGCTGGACGTAGGCGGTGTTGACCGAGAACTGCATCGCCTCACGCAGGTCGATCTTGTAGTCGGGCGGGTTTCCGACCGACTCATTGCCGTCGTTGGTCTGCAGCCACTCCTCGCCCTTCTCGTTCTTCCAGACCGTTCCGTCGTATTCCTTGATCTTGAGTTTGTTCTTGCCGCTGTACAGGCTCTTCGGTGAGACGATCGTGCGCTCGTCCGGAGTCTGCTCCGCTCCGAGCTGCGGGTTGCGGACACCCCACTTCATCGCCGCCGCCAGCACGAACGGCTTGAACGTCGAACCCACCTGGGCACCGGTCGAGTCGGCGTTGTCGGTGAAGTGTTTGGTCGCGTCGTCACCGCCGTAGATCGCCTTGATGGCACCGGTCGCCGGGTCCACTGAAGCCCCGCCGAACTGGACGTACTTGTCCGTGTTCGGGCGCAGGTCGGGCTTGATGTCGGCCTTCTGGACCTTCTGCACCGCGGTCTCGAGCTCGTTGACCTTCTTCTTGTCGAAGGTCGTGTAGATCTGGTAGCCGCCCGTTTGCAGCTTGGACTGGGTGATCCCTGTGGTGGCGCTGTTGGTGACCAGGTAACTGTTGGCCAGGTCGACGAGATAGCCGATCTGGCCGCTGAGGCGGGTGTTGGACCGCGGGTTCTGGACCTTGGGCAGCGTCTTGTACTTGGCTCGCTCCGTGGCGCTCAGATGGTTGTACTTGACCATCTTGTCGAGGGTGTCCTGCATCTGGAGCAGGGCCCGCTTGCTGTTGGCCGCGGGAGTGGCGCTCGGGTCGATGGACGTGGCGCCCGCCGGGTCGTAGTACGTGGCGCCCTTGAGCATCGCCGCCAGGAAGGCGCACTCGCCCGGGTTCAACTGGATGGCCCGCTTGTTGAAGTACGCGTGCGCGGCCGCTTCGATGCCGTAGGCGTTCCGGCCGTAGTACGCGGAGTTCAGGTAGCCGGCGAGGATGTCGTTCTTGGGGACGGTGGCACCCACCTTGATCGCGATGAAGATCTCCTTGAACTTGCGGGAGATCGTCTGCGACTGGTCGTCCAGTCTCGCGTTCTTCACGTACTGCTGGGTGATGGTGGAGCCGCCCTGCGTCTGACCACCAGTGGCCATGTTGAAGAGGGCGCGAGCGATGCCCTTCGGGTCTACACCGCTGTCGGTGTAGAAGGTCTTGTTCTCCTGCGAGATGACGGCGTACCCCATCGCCGGGGCGATCTGCGGGAGGTTGACGATCTGGCGGTTCGTCTCACCGCCCGTGGCCACCATCTGGGTGCCGTCGGACCAGTAGTAGACGTTGTTCTGCGCGGTCGCGGTCTGTGCCACGTTCGGGACGCTCACCATGGCGTACCCGATGCCGGCGACCGCCACCAGGCTCCCTATGAAGCCGATGAACATGCCTGTCACCAGCTTCCACGACGGCACCCAGCGCGCTGCTCCGTACTTGCCCGCGCGCGGGTAGTCGATCAGGCGCTTCTTGGCGGGAGCGGAACCCCGTCCTCTGCCACGACCGGGGCCGTGTCCCGCCCCGTCGGCCGTTCTGCGCCGGCCGCCTCCATTTCTCTGTGTCGCTCGCCGGGCCTCGGCACGGCCACCGTACGGGCGATCCTCACCTCCCGCCCCATTGGAGTCGGAAGGAAACCCGGTGGCGCCTCGCGGTGCCGCGCGGCGGCCGGAGGGCGCCGACTGGCCGCGTCGGGCCGCGGCACGTCCGCCTCCCTGCGGCTGCTGCGGTTTGCGACGGTGCTCGCTCATCGAACGATTACTCCTCGGGCAGGCGCATCCTCGCGCGCCTGGAAACGGCGGCTGGTTTCCGGTCCCCCCTGAAGTACGGATGCGGTCGTTCTGGCATTCACCCGTACTGCACCAAGGACAAGGACGTCTCCTGCCGTCACTCGGTTCCCGGTGGTTTGCATGCCGCACAGACTACGCACCGTCAAAACCCGACGAGCCCCGAAGTTCACCCCAAAACAGGCAACTCGCTTCCCACGAATCGGTGATGTGACCCCGTTCACCATGCCCCCACTTGTCGCATCCGGAGGGGCGTTCTATCGTGCTGATGTATCGAGTCGATACATCAGCACGACATAAAGACCGTGTGGACGAGACAGCGACAGGAGGGAGGCGCGGATGAGCCGACGTTCCGGAATCCTCGAGTTCGCCGTCCTCGGCCTGCTCCGCGAGTCCCCGATGCACGGCTACGAGCTGCGCAAACGACTCAATACGTCACTGGGTGTATTCCGCGCGTTCAGTTACGGGACGCTCTACCCGTGCCTCAAGACGCTGGTCGCCAACGGCTGGTTGATCGAGGAGTCGGGCAGCAGTCCCGAGGACGCACTCGCCGCTCCCCTCGCGGGTCGGCGCGCGAAGATCGTCTATCGGTTGACGGCGGAAGGTAAGGAGCACTTCGAGGAGTTGCTCTCCCAGACGGGTCCCGACGCGTACGAGGACGAGCACTTCGCCGCTCGTTTCGCCTTCTTCGGCCAGACGTCCCGCGACGTGCGTATGCGCGTCCTCGAGGGCCGCCGCAGCCGACTGGAGGAGCGCCTGGAGAAGATGCGCGCCTCGCTGGCGCGCACCCGGGAGCGCCTCGACGACTACACCCTCGAGCTCCAGCGCCACGGGATGGAGTCCGTGGAGCGCGAAGTGCGCTGGCTGAACGAGCTCATCGAGAGCGAGCGGGCCGGACGGGACCTCAGGGCTTCCGCGGCCGAGGGCTCCGCTCACGGCAGCACATATGGAGAGACGGGCGGCCTGCCCCGGCACCGGGACAGCACCCGGCCGGATCCGTCCGACGACACCACCACGTGAGGCCCGGTCGGGGCCTCACCTCGTACACACAGGGAGCAACCGGAATGGGTTCGGTTCGTGTAGCCATCGTCGGCGTGGGCAACTGCGCCGCATCGCTGGTGCAGGGAGTCGAGTACTACAAGGACGCCGATCCGGCGGCCAAGGTCCCGGGCCTGATGCATGTCCAGTTCGGCGACTACCACGTCAGTGACGTCGAGTTCGTCGCCGCGTTCGACGTGGACGCCAAGAAGGTCGGCCTCGACCTGGCTGACGCCATCGGCGCCTCCGAGAACAACACCATCAAGATCTGCGACGTTCCGTCCACCGGCGTGACGGTCCAGCGCGGCCACACCCTCGACGGCCTCGGCAAGTACTACCGCGCCACCATCGAGGAGTCCGCGGAGGAGCCGGTCGACGTCGTCCAGGTCCTCAAGGACAAGCAGGTCGACGTCCTCGTGTGCTACCTGCCCGTCGGCTCCGAGGACGCGGCGAAGTTCTACGCCCAGGCCGCCATCGACGCCAAGGTCGCCTTCGTCAACGCCCTTCCGGTCTTCATCGCCGGCACCAAGGAGTGGGCGGACAAGTTCACCGAGGCGGGCGTCCCGATCGTCGGTGACGACATCAAGTCGCAGGTCGGCGCCACCATCACGCACCGCGTCATGGCGAAGCTGTTCGAGGACCGGGGCGTCGTCCTGGACCGCACGATGCAGCTGAACGTCGGCGGCAACATGGACTTCAAGAACATGCTCGAGCGCGAGCGCCTGGAGTCCAAGAAGGTCTCCAAGACCCAGGCCGTCACGTCGAACCTCACCGGCCCCCTCGCCGGCCTCAAGGACGACCGCAACGTCCACATCGGCCCGTCCGACTACGTCGCCTGGCTCGACGACCGCAAGTGGGCCTACGTCCGCCTCGAGGGCCGCGCCTTCGGCGACGTCCCGCTGAACCTGGAGTACAAGCTCGAGGTCTGGGACTCCCCGAACTCCGCCGGTGTCATCATCGACGCCCTGCGCGCCGCGAAGATCGCCAAGGACCGCGGCATCGGCGGCCCGATCCTCTCCGCGTCGTCGTACTTCATGAAGTCCCCGCCGGTCCAGTACTTCGACGACGAGGCCCGCGAGAACGTCGAGAAGTTCATCCGCGGCGACGTCGAGCGCTAGAACCTGCTCCTGCCAGGGCTGTTGAGGGTCCCCGGGTTGTACGACCCGGGGACCCGCCCGTATGTGAGGCTGTGCCCATGGCCGTCGTCCGTGACCTGCGCGTCCTTCTGCGCTTCCAGGGCTTCCGACGTCTGCTCGCCGTACGGCTGCTCTCCCAGGGGGCCGACGGCGTCTACCAGGTCGCGCTCGCCACGTACGTCGTCTTCTCCCCGGAGAAGCAGACCTCTGCCGCGGCGATCGCCTCCGCGATGGCGGTGCTGCTGCTGCCGTACTCCCTCGTCGGCCCCTTCGCGGGCGTCCTGCTGGACCGCTGGCGGCGCCGCCAGGTCTTCCTCTACGGGAATCTGCTGCGCGCCCTGCTGGCCTGCGCGACGGCGGCGCTGATGCTGAGCCATGTCCCGAACCAGCTCTTCTATATCTCCGCGCTGTGCGTCACCGCGGTCAACCGTTTCGTCCTCGCGGGCCTGTCCGCGGCGCTGCCCCGAGTGATCGACGCCGAGCGTCTGGTGATGGCCAACTCGCTCTCCCCGACAGCCGGGACGCTCGCCGCGACGGCGGGCGGCGGACTCGCCTTCCTCGTCCGCCTGGGGGCTGCGGACTCCGACGCCGCGGTGGTGCTGCTGGGGGCGGCCCTTTATCTGGGCGCGGCCCTCGCGTCGCTGACCCTGGCGCCCGAACTACTGGGTCCCGACCAGGAGTCGATGCAGCCACGGCTGGGCACGGCCCTCGTCGGCACCGTGCGGGACCTGCTGGCCGGTGTACGGCATCTTGCGGCGCCCCCACGGCGGGAGGCCGTCTGGGCGCTCACCGCGATGACGCTGATGCGATTCTGCTACGGCGCCCTGCTGGTCCTCGTGCTGATGCTGTGTCGGTACGCCCTGGCCTCGGACTCGGACCACGGACTCGCCCTGCTCGGGCTGGCGTTGGGGGTCTCCGGCGCCGGGTTCTTCGCCGCGGCGGTGGTGACGCCATGGGCGGCGGGACGGCTCGGCCCGGGCCGCTGGATCGTCGTGTGTGCCGCGGCCGCAG
>CBFHCJ010000444.1:0-6001 GCA_965654005.1 uncultured Streptomyces sp.
CCGCATGTCCGGTGGTGTGAGAGGAGGGACGGGCGACCCGTCCCTCCTACTCGATGCCGAAGCCAGTGGAGTAGGTCAGCGAAGCCGCCCGCTTACGGGCCCGCTCGCGCACCACAGCCTCTGTCGTCGCCTCCGAATTGTCATGTCACTGATCCTTTCGTGGTCGAACTTTGTCCTATCTGGTCGGCTCTGCGGGCACATGTTCACGACGCGCGCATTTGGAGATCGGCGTGCCAGCCACCACTCAAGGCTTTCAGTGCCTCGGGAGGCCGACAGGTAATTGATAGCGATCTATCAGTCCGCTCGCCTCTGACGAGTGCGCTTGCCGACACGACCGCCGTGCTCCTCGGTGGCAGCTCGGGTATCGGCCCGCCGCGGGCGTCCTGCTGCGTTCGGTCGGCGCGCGTGTCGTCCTGGTCGGCCGCGACCCGGACCGACTGAAGTCCGCCGTCGACCGGGTGCGCGACGCTGGCACGGACGGGGACAGGGGGGCGGGTTCGTTCCACCGACGAGGGTGGCTGAGGCCTGTTCTCGGTGGCGCAGCTCACCATGCGCTGGCGCTGCCGTTACGGACAGACCGCAAGACCATCTGGGCCGCGCAGTCCCTCACCGCACAGGCGGCTTCGGCCGCCTGGACGGCTGGCGCTGGTGCCTTGATGCGCAGGTCCGGAGGCGCGGCCCGGGACAGTCAGGGCGGGACAGGTCGGGTCGCGCCTCCGGGGCCATGGCTGCCCTTCAGTAGATGATCTGTCATCGACGTTTACACTTTCCGCATGGAAGAGACGGTTCGGTGGTTGACGTCGGAGGAGCAGCACGCGTGGCGGAGTTTTGTCCGGCTGCATGAGAAGCTCGGGGGTCGGCTGGGACGCTTGTTGCAGACCGAGTCGAAGATGTCGCCTGCCGACTTCGCGGTATTGGTCCAGCTTTCGGATGTGCCGGAGGGGCGGCTGCGTTATCAGGATCTGGCCCGGGAGCTGGAGTGGGAGAAGAGCCGGATGTCTCATCACATCGCGCGGATGGCCGGACGGGGGCTGGTGGTGCGGGAGGAGTGTGCCGAGGACGCCCGTGGCGCCTTCGTGGTGATCACCGATGCGGGGCGTGCGGCGATCGAAGCGGCTGCTCCGCTCCATGTGGATGCGGTGCGTTCGCTGTTCATCGACCATGTCACTCCGGCTGAGCTGCGGACGCTGGGTGAGATCTCCGAGCGCGTGGTCGAGAAGCTGGAGGAGGACCAGTCCTGAGTCGGGTGTCCGCCGCCGCGGGGGCGGCTGGACGCCGACGTCGAACCCGAGGTTGGGCTCACATGGCCAGGCCGAGAGTCACGGCGGTGGCCACGGAGACCAGCACGAGGACGATGGGCGCCGTCGCGTTCCCACGGGTGGCGGGGTTGGCGTAGTCGCCGACCTTGGTGTGGAACGCCACGGCGCCGATCATCGTGATGCCGAAGCCGATGGCTGCCGCGATGCCCAGGGGCTGCCGGAAGAGCCCCACGATCAGGCCCACGGCCGCGGCGACCTCGGCCAGACCGATGAACCGGACCATGCCCGCGCTCAGGCCCATGTGTGACTGGAGCCCTGCCGAGACGTCGCCCTTGAGCAGCGCCTTCGGCGCGCCCGCGGTCAACGTCACCAGGGTGAGCAGCACTTGCCGGGCAGGGCCTGGCCGCGCAGTTGGTCCACCAGGCTCTCGCCGACGTGCGCGCGTCCGGGAAGCGGATCGTTCCTGTCTGCCCTTATGTGGCCAAGTTCCTGAAGAGCCATGACGAGTTCGCCGACATCACCGACCCCGTGATACGGGACCTCCTGCGCTGGCTGAAGGAGGAGCTTGGCTGACAGGGGGGCAACTCACGGTCGAGGCCCGTCGTTGTCGGCGGCTCGATCGGTTTCCGAGGTCACGTCCCAGCAGATAGATGATGGCTCAACAATGGCTTGCGCTCGTTCATGTGGACAAGCAGCCAAAGTGGCTCACCCCAGTGGAGCGAGACTCCTGGCGAAGCGTCATTCGGATGTACGACAGGCTGGGTGGCCGACTGTCCCGCTACTTGCAGTCGGAGTCCCACCTCTCTGGCGCCGACTGTGCGGTTCTCGTCAGCCTCATGGAAGCGCCTGGTGGTCGAATGCGTCATGCGGACCTGGCGAGGTGTCTGGAGTGGGAGAAGAGCAGGATGTCGCACCAGATCTCCCGGATGGCGAAGCGCGGACTGGTGGTCCGGGAGTGTTGCGCCGAGGACGGGCGTGGCGCGTTCGTGGTCATCACTCAGGCGGGGCGGCAAGTGATCGCGGAGGCCACGCCCCGCCATGTGGAGCTCGTCCGCCGGCTGTTCATCGAGCCCCTGACTCCGGAGGAGCTCCGTACGTTCGCCAGTGTGGCGGACCGCGTGGTCGAGCATCTGGAGAAGCAGTCCTGATGATCAGCTCGCTTCCCGTGGGCCGGGACTATTGACGCGCGAGGTCGGAAGAGGGATGGCCGCGGTTGCGTTACGCCCGTATAGTTGATGCGTCAATAGTAGGGAGAGGGTGAATACGATGCAGTTCGGCATCTTCACCGTCGGTGATGTCGCCACCGACCCGGCCACGGGCCGTACGCCCACAGAGCACGAGCGGATCAAGGCGATGGTCGCCATCGCGCAGAAGGCCGAAGAGGTGGGCCTGGACGCCTTGGCGACCGGCGAGCACCACAACCGGCCGTTTGTCCCGTCGTCCCCGACCACATCGAGGCCGCCAAGCTGCTCGCCGGCGTCGTCCAGGAGGTCCCGGACCATTCGGGACCCCGGCTGCTGCTGGCTCGCGCCTACTACCACTCAGCGCAACTGTGGCGACATCTCCCGCTTTCTCGCTGCGTAACCTCTGGCTAACCGCACCTCTCTACGGTCTCGGGAGACTTGTCGAGTCCAAGGAGAACAGGTGATGATCGCCCCTCGCCCAGGGTCGCCGGTGACCGGCGAGCGGCTGTACCGCACCGGCGATCTCTTCTGTCGGCACGCCGACGGCTCGCTCACCTGCCACGGGCGCAAGGACCACCAGTTGAAGATCCGCGGCCATCGGGTCGAGCCCGACGAGACAGCGGTGGCGCTGGAGCGCGACGACCAGGTGCGTGAGGCCGTGGTCCTCGGCAGGGAGTTCGCCGACGGCGACCGGCGGCTCGTGGCGTTCGTCCGGCTCGCGGACGGCGTGACGACCAGTGAGCCCGAGCTGAAGGACGCCGTACGCGCCTGGCTGCTCTCGTACATGGTTCCGGCCCGGATCGTCGCCGTGCCGGAGTTCCCGCACAACTCCAGCGGCAAGGTGGACCGGCGCGCTCTGGCGGAGCGGGACCTGGCGGACACCGTGCTTGCCGAGGGCGCCGACGACGTGCCGGTCACCCCGACCCAGGAATGGCTGGCGGCGCTCTGGGCCGAACTGCTGGAACGTGAGCGTGTCGGTATCCACGAGGACTTCTTCGGTGCCGGTGGACACTCCCTTCTCGCGGTCACGATGCTGCACCGCATCGTGACCGGTCGCGGCGCCTCGGTCGGCCTCGGCGCCTTCCTCACCACTCCGACCATCGCAGCGCCGGCCACGCTCATCGACGGCGAGAACGCCGCCGACGAACTCGAGCGCCAGGTCGACGCGATGAGCGACGACGCGATGAGCGACGACGAGGTGGCGGCGCTGCTTGCAGAACTCGAACAGTCCGAACCGACCCAGAAGCAGAAGAGTCACACCACTATGGCGATCTCTTCCGAAGACGAGGCCTACCAGCGGTTCCTGCTCGTCGCGCACGGCCACACGTTGTTCGACGCCGTCGTCGCGGGCCTGGAGCTGGACGTGTTCGGGCACCTGTCCGTGCACCCGCGGGCCACTCTCGACCGACTCGCGGACCAGGCCGACATCGCACCGCACAAGATGCGCATCCTGCTCGCCTCGCTGTGCGCGATCGAGTTCCTGGTCAGAACCGACGGGCGGTACAGCAACGCGCCGGTCGCGGAACGGCTGCTCGCACCGCGGGGCCCGGAGAGCTGGCGCAGCATCTTCCTCTCCCGGCACCGCACCGACTACGCCGGAATGGCCCACACGACCCAAGCGCTGCGATCGGGAACCAACGAGGGGCTGAAGGTGCACGAGGGGGAGGGCGGGTCGGTCTACGAACGGCTCGGCGCGGACCCGGAGACCGAGGCGATCCTGCACCGGTCGATCGCCGCTTTCGCCCACCAGGAGATGCACGGCCTGCTGCGCACCGCCGGCCTCGAGGGCACCGGGCACCTGCTCGACGTCGGCGGGGGCAGCGGCGCCAAGGCGGCCGCCATCGCCGGGCACTATCCGGGCATCACGGTCATGGTGTTCGACCTGCCGTCGGTGACGGAACTCGCCGCGCGCAAACTGCCGGCCGGCCTGGACGGCCGGGTGCACTTCGAGCCGGGCGACATGTTCGTCGACCCGTTCCCCTCCGGCATGGACGCCATCATGTTCAGCAGTGTGCTCGACGTCTTCGACGCACAGCGGGTGGAGACGCTGCTCGCCAAGGCCTACGAGGCGCTCGGCCCCGGCGGCCGCGTGTTGATCTACTCGTGCAACACGGCGGCGGACGCGGCGGGCGGGATCATTGCCACCTCACTGTCGCTGTTCCTGAACATGATCGCCACGGGTGAGGGCATGGCGTACCCGGTCGCCGACTACGAGCGGATGCTGCGCAAGGCCGGTTTCGACCAGGTCAGCGCCGTCGGGGGACTGCCCATGGAGCATGCCATGATCACGGCCGTCAAGCACTGAACGCCGTGTCTGCCGTACCCGTGCGGGCGGCGTAGGAGGCGAGCCGGTCGGACAGCCGCGTGAGGGCGTCGCGGAGCTCGGTCGGCTGGTGGATGGTGAAGGGACAGCCGAGGCCGGCCAGATAGCCGGCCATGGTGTCCAACCGCTTCGCGCGCGTGTCCAGCAGAATTCCCTCGGAGGTCTGGATGAGGGTCGCCGCGGTCGGTGGGATGTGACGGGCGGCCTGTTCGAGGGTGGTGTGCAGGAGCACCCGGACCTGATGTCTGCCCCCGACCTCGCCGAGGGACGCGGTGACCTGCGCGGCCGGGTCGAATCCGGGCGGCGGCGCGGCGGCCTGTGGGTCCGCGGCGGGCCGGAGGGAATCGATGCGGTCGATGCGGAACACCCGGATCGCGGCGCGGCGCGAGTCCAGCCCTGTCACGTACCAGCGACCCGAGTGGAAGACCAGGCCGTAGGGGTCCAGGTCGCGTTCGGAGGTCTCACCCCGCCACGAGCGGTACGTGATGCTGACCCGGCGACGATCGCCTGCCGCGGCGGCGAGATCCAGGGCGATCTGGGAGTCGGGCGCGGTGACGGGCTCGGGGTGGGGGCTGAAGGCGAGGGTGTCGCGGAGGGCGGCGACCCGGTCCGCGACAGCGGCGGGCAGCACCCGGTTTATCTTGGCGAGGGCGCTCTCCGTCGAGCTTCCGGGCGGACCGGGACAGCCGACCAACAGCCCCAGGATGACCGCGCCGGCCTCACCGTCGGTGAGCGTGAGCGGGGGGAGCCGGAAGGCCGGCGGCAGCCAGTAACCGCCGTAGCGTCCGCGATCGGCCGTGACCGGAATGCCGAGATCAGCGAGGTGAGCAGCGTAGCGGCGTACGGTCCGCTCGTCCACGCCGAGCCGCTGCGCCAGGTCGCGGCCACTGATGCCGGGCCGGTCCTGCAGAAGCTCCAGCATCGCCAGGACGCGCGTCGTGGGTCGCTCCTTCGGCACAGACTTCTCTTCCCTCGCCGGCTTATCCGGACCGATACTGCCCGGATTCAAGGCTACCTTCGGTGCGTCAGAAAGCGTGGCAGAGCAAGGAGAACGTAGATGTCGACATACGTGCTGGTTCCCGGGTTCTTCTTCGGCCCGTGGGTCTGGGAGGAGGTCGGCAGGCTGCTGGAGGACGCCGGGCACCAGGTCAGGGTGGTGTCGCTGACCGGGCAGGGCGAGCGGGCCGGTGAGGCGACTCCCGAGGTGAGCGTCACCACCCATGTCGCCGACATCG
>CBFHCJ010000445.1:0-5989 GCA_965654005.1 uncultured Streptomyces sp.
TCAGCGCCGCCCTGGCCGCGGTGCGCCGCCGCGGCGAGGAGGCCCAGCGGGCCGCCACGGCCGGCGACCTGAACATCCTCATCGGCTACGACCTGCGCTTCTGGCGCGAGCTGAGCGCCCTGTACGGCAACCCCTACCTCGCCGACTTCCTACACCGGCTGCGCGTGCAGTCCTGGGTCTGCGCCGTCCAGCACCTGCGCAAGGTCACCGATCTCAAGGGCCGCCTCTGGTCCGGGCACACCGAACTCGTCGACGCCCTGGTCCGCCGCGACCCCGACGCGGCACAGGCCGTCATCGCCGCGTACAACGCGCACGCACTCGACCTGCTGGAGCGGCTGGCCGCCGAATGAGCACTGCCGGACGAGCACAGCCGGACGAGCTCGGCCCCTACGGCCGCAGCAGTACCAGGACCAGTTGCGTGCGACCGTGGACAAGTTGGAGGGGCGGCGGGATAAGTGGGTCGGCGGGGTATGTGGGTAGGGGACCTGCACGGTTGAGGCGCTGAGCCGCTACGCCCACTACGCTTCCTGCACGCACCGCACCGATAACCCGAGGAGCTTACTGTTGGCCTGTGACCTGTGGCTGGTGCCGCTCGTCGACGTGTTGTGCCACACGCCCGACAATCCGTTCGCGGAGGAACTCGCCCTCTTCGACAAGGTACTGGGCGAGGCAGGACTGCCGCCGGTGCCGGTGTACCAGTACATGCCGGGGCTGACCGGTGAGGTGGCGCCGGTCGCGGGCTTCGACTACGACGCGCTGCACTTCCTGCGCCGCGCCTATCTGCTCCAGGTGTGCGGTCTGGCCGTGACCCCCGTCGACGAGCTGGGCGGCGACTACGAGCAACTCCTGGAGATGTTCGAGTCGACGGCCCAGCAGTCGCATCTGGTGTGGCACTACGACCACGCGGGCGCGTACGTCCCGGTGGACTTCCCTCAGCCCCTGTCGAGCGATGAACTCCTCGCGGGTGGCGGCCCGTTGGGCTCGTCCCAGACGCTGCTGCGGGAGTTGGAGTACGTGGCCCCGTCGATCGGCATCGACCCGGCGAACCCCCCGGTCGCCCCCGAACCCCCGCTCGCTCCCACGGCGTTGGAGGAACCGGCACTGCCCGCCCCGTACGACCCGAGCCCCTTCGCCCGGGAACGGCACGTGTGGCTGGGCCTGCACGCGGCGGCTACGCGGAGCCTGGCGCAGGGGTCGATGATCGTGTTCAGCTGAGGCCGGGGAAGGGGCTCCCGGGCGCGTGCCCCTCTCCCGGCCGACGGTCATCGCGGGGGCGTCAGCGTGATGGTTTCACGGCCCCGCCTACCAGGACGCCGACGAGGGCCCGAAGTACGCGTGAACGGCGGCTTCGCGGCGTAGCCTCAATTGCCTTCCATTACCGAGCGCAACAGCAGCGCGGGTACGAGGTGGTCGGGCGCCGTCGGTCGGTAGCGCCAACTGAGGGGCCAGGTGAGCCCACTGAAGGCCGGGACCGGGAGGTACGAGATGCGGTGCGGGCCTGTGGTGAGACGCGTGACTTCGTCGGGCCAGGAGCGGTGGGACGTGCTGCCGACGGGGACGAGGAAGTAGACGGCACGTCTTCCGTTGGCCTCGTCGACGACGAGGTCCGGCGCTCCGCCCGTCATATGGGCGAGCCGGTCGGCGAGGGCGCGACCCCGGTCGCCGGCGACGCGGATGGCGTCGAACCGGACGCCCGCCTTGCGGAGTTGGATGCCTGCCGCCGGGACCCAGTCCAGGTCACTTTGTGTATCCATGCCGCGAGTTCGGCAGACAGGGCTAGGGCTGTGAACAAGGCGGAGGCGGGCGGTACGGCGCACCTCGTCGCCGCGCCGGCGAAGGCGTTGTGCGAGCAGCAGCGGTTGCGTCAGGAGGAATTGGGGGCACGAGACTCTGGTCGTGGACGGCCTGTTCCAGACGGAGGAGTACGCGCGGGACCCTTCGGTGGTTCACGTCCGGCATCCACGTCCGCGACTCCAAGAAACCCGACGGGCCCGTGGTCTCGGTCTCGGCGCGGGTCTGGGTGGCCTTCCTCCCCGCCGCCGGCCACCTCACCCATTAGCCGGAAAAACCGCAACACTTCCTCCAGAACTGTCGCACTTTTCCCGACACACACCATCCCCTCCCCTGCCATGCTGACCGGCATGAGCGGATCGACTCCCTCCCTTTGGCAGCCGGGGACGGGCACGGTGTACCGTGCGGCCCTGGACGCGCTGGCCCAATACGGCCCTCGGCGGGTCGGCATGACGCACATCGCGCGTCTGGCCCGCTGCAACCGCGCGTACCTCTATCGGAACTGGGCCGGCCCCCAAGCGCTGATCCGGAACGCCACACTCACGGAACTGGCTCGTCTGCTGGATGTGGCCCGCGACGTACCCGATCCGCTGCCGCCGCGATGCCTCTCGGTCCGCATCGTGGTGCGCGCGGCGCGTCTGGTGCGGGAGCACCCTGCCGCCAGGACCATGGCGCTGAGCAGCCCGGAGCTGGTACACGCCGCCGCCCTGCGCCCGACAACCGTCTGGCACCGGACAGCCTGGTCCTGGCTGCGCGAGCACGTGACGGGGCATCTACCAAGGGGGGCCACCCAGGACACGGTCACGCTCGCCGTCCTCACCATCGCCCTGCCCTACGCGCTCACGCCACCACCGGATTCCCCCGACCCCGCCGCCGAGCGCCAGGCCGTCGACCGCAGGGTGAGTCAGGCCCTGCACCCGTGTCTCGGCCTCCCGCCCGAGTGCCTGGACTGCGCGGATCCACCCACCCCGCACTGACGCCTTGATCACCGGAAAGGGTGAATCAGGCATAAAAGCCGCATAGCAGTGGAAGTGGATGGGCATGCCCCGCGCATGCGTCACCTTGTCATCGCCGCTGCCCTGGTCGCGGCCCTCGCCCCCGTCGCCGGCCCGCCCGCGCACGCCGCTGCCGCCGTGCCTTCCGGGCATGTGTACTTCTGGCCCGAGCCGAACCAGATGGGGCCGGGCGGCGCCTGGGACTACGCGCCGCCCGGATACAGGGAGGCGGACCCCCGCATGAAGCGGCACGCGTACTCCTTCGACTCGCACGCCTCCGTGACCGTCTACGCGATCAGCTACCAGCCGGACGGCTGCCTGTACCGCGCGATCTACCCGGACGACTACTCCAACAACTGGGAGTGGGGAGCGAAGTTCGACGGTGTCAGTGACACCACGACGGGGTGCCAGCCGGGCTGAACCACAGATGCGTCCGCGTACGACAGCCCTCGCCACGCTCCTCGCCTCCGGGCTGTTGCTCACCGCCTGTACGGCGACGGCGAACACACCACCCCATCCCTCCCCCGACGACGTCATCAAGGCCGCCACCCAGAAGCTCACCGACGGCTGCCTCACCCGCCGGGGCCTCGCCCCGCCCCGCCCAGGGGCGCCCACGGCCTCGACCGCCGAGCAGCAGCGGATCTCCGACGCGCTGTTCGGGGCGGGCCGGGCGGAACTGTCCCTTCGCCTCCCCACGGGCTATGTGGTCCGCGCACACACAGACGGCTGCCTCGCGGCGGCACAGCGGCGGCTGTACGGCGACCAGGTCCGCTGGTTCCGTACGTCCGTCGTCGTGAACAACCTCCAGCCCGAGGCAGAAAAGACCCACCGCTCCCTGGCCGAGGTCCGCACCCGGCACCGCGCCGAGATCGCCGAGTTCGAACGGCTGCGGGCGCATGCCCTCACCGAGGCCACGTCCCTCCTCACCACGAAAGGACATTCACCCGCATGAAGAACCGCCTCACCGCCCTCCTCGCCGCCACAGCCCTGTCCGCCGGAGCCGTCCTGGCCACCTCGGCCTCCGCCCACGCCGTGCCCTGCGGCAGCGGCAACTTCTGTGTGTGGACGGACGTGAACTACCAGGGCCTGAAAATCGAGCACAGCGGTGACGACCACTGGTGGGAGGGGGACATGGCCTGGCACGACTCCTCCTGGGCGAACCACGGTATCTCCGGCCCAGGCGTCAAGGACCACGTCAAGGTGTACTCCGCCCGTGAGCTGTTGGGCCATGTGACCATCTGCCTGGCCCCGGGTCAGGAGGTCGGCTATGACGGTGCCGCCAACGACCAGGGTGCTTCGCACACCTGGACGGCCGGCTGCTGAACGACCACTCCCGTCGCCCCGCGCGCGCTCCTGCTCGGGAGCGGCGCCGGGCGACGGGGGACGTGGCGGTGATGCGGCCGCAAGCTGTACGCGATGTCGGCGGCGGCGATGTGCGGGTAGCCGCTGCCGCCGTTGGCGCGGTAGTTGTTCACCGCGACGACGAAGACCTGGTCGTCGGCGACCGCCGCGCCCTTGTAGGCGAGGTTCTTGATCCGCGAACCCTCCGGCTGCGCGATGTCGATGTCGTAGTCGACCCCGGCGGCCGTGTCATACATGTAGTCCCAGAAGTTGTCGGCGTTGGTGAGGGTCGCGGTGTCGAGCTTCGTGCCGGCCGGGACCTGGTGGTAGTACTTCGCCGCGTACTCCAGGTAGTCATTGAGCTGGGCGCCGGTGAGCTTCTTGCCGTAGAGGGTGTTGTCGTAGATGTAGAGCCCCGCGATGTCTCTGATCGTCACGCTCCCCTGGGGGATGTCGGCGGTACGGCTGAAGGGCGCGGCGACGGAGATGAGCGGGAGGGCGGCGTCGGCGGTGGAGAGCCCGGCCGCGACGGTCGCCATCTGGACCTGGTGGACGAAATCCATGATGGGGACGTCCTTCCAGCAGGACTCGGCCGCCGAGAGGTCCTCCGTGCAGGTGCCCACGGGGGTGTTGACGTACTTCACGACGAGGTCGTGGTCGGCCTTGAGGAGCCGGGTGATCTCCGGGTCCTCCTCGACGGTGTGGGGGTTGAGGGTCTGGGCCTTCTTGCTGGTGACCTTCCACTGCCCGTGGCGCAGTTCGAGCTCGAAGTCGAAGACGGTCAGCCTCATGCCCCAGCAGTACGGCTCGGAGAGGAGGACCTCCTCGCCGGTCTCCTCGTTCTTGACGGTGCAGGAGGAGACCTCGACGTGGGTGTGGCCGACGAGGATGGCGTCGATGCCGGGGACCTGCTCGGCCACGAGGTTGGAGGCGTTCTCGACGTAGGGCAGTTCGTTCCCGTACGAGGACGAACCGTCAAGGCCCGAGTGGTCGGTCAGGAAGACGACGTCACAGCCGAGGGCCCGCAGGCGCGGAACGTACTTCTTCGCTTGTTCGACGAGGCCCGGGAAGACCATGTTGCCGCTGACGTTGTCCTTGTCCCACAGCGCGATACCTGGGTTGGTGAGCCCGAGGATGCCGACTTTGATGTCGGGGGCGCCGGGGACACAGATCCGCTTCACGGTGTACGGGGGGAAGGCGGGCCTGAGGGTCTTGGCGTCGAGGGCGTTGGCGCCGAGCAGCGGGAAGTGGCACTGCTGCTCGAACTTCCGCAGCAGGTCGGCGCCATAGTTGAACTCGTGGTTGCCGAGCGCGGCGGCGTCGTACCGCATGTGGTTCATGGCGACGGCCATGGGGTGCTCGGGGGCGTCGGAGCCGGTGATGGGGTCGACGCGGGCGTAGTAGTACGCCAGCGACGTGCCCTGGATGATGTCGCCGGCGTCGACGAGAAGGACACGGTGCTCGCCCTTCGCCTCCCGCTGCTGCTCGATGAGGGTGGCGACGCGCGCGACACCGACGGAGTTGCCGGCCTTGTCGCTGTAGGCGGCGTCCTTGTAATAGTCCCAGTCGAAGACGTGGCTGTGCAGGTCGGTGGTGCCCAGAATGGAGAACGACCAGGTAAGGGGCGCCCTTTCGGGTCCCTGGCCGGCATCGGTGGCGTGCGCCGTACCGGCCCCGACGGCACCCGCCACGGCGACGGCAGCTCCGGTGACCGACGACTTCTGCATGAACTCCCGGCGGTTCAGGGGGTTGACGGGCATACGGGGCTCCTGGGACTCGGGCGAGGAAGTCAACTGGGCGAGCCATGCGGACACTACACGCGTAGATGGTCGTCGCCGTCCGCCCCACTCCGAAACCTGCAA
>CBFHCJ010000446.1:0-5988 GCA_965654005.1 uncultured Streptomyces sp.
CCCTCGATGAAGAGAAGAACCGTCCTCCACGCCTCGCTCGGTGCGGTGACAGCGCTCTCGCTCGCCGCCTGCGGCGGTGGAAAACACAGCAGCAACGGCAGCGCGGGTCCGGCCGACCTGACCATCGGCATGTCGTCGGCGCCCAACAGCCTGGACCCCGCCCAGATCGCCACCGGGCCCTTCGTGAATTACGTCGATCCGGCCTACGCGTCGCTGCTGACCCGCAGCGCCGACGGCGCCATCGCGCCGGGGCTGGCCGACAAGTGGGGCTATGTGGGCAGCGGTAACACCAAGTTCCGGCTCCACCTGCGCAGCGGGGTGAAGTTCGCCGACGGCACGCCGGTCACCGCCGCCGACGTCGTGGCATCGCTCAAGTACTTCCAGAAGGGCAGCGGACCCGCCGCCTCGTACTACCGTCCCCTGACCTTCTCCACCCCGGACAGTTCCACCGTGGTGATCAAGAGCCCCACGCCCAACCCTGACATGGCGGCCCTGTTCACGCCCGCTTCCCTGGGCGGCGCCGTCATCAGCCCGGCGGGGTTGAAGGCTCCGAAGAAGCTGGCCTCCGCGACCTTCGGCGCCGGGCCGTACGTGTACAGCGCCGCGCAGTCGGTCTCCGGCGACCACTACGTCTACGTGCCCAACAAGAACTTCTACGACCAGTCCGCAATCCACTTCAAGAAGATCACCGTCCGTGTGATTCCGAACATCAACTCGGAGGTGCAGGCGCTGAAGTCCGGGCAGATCGACTTCATGTACGGTTCTCCGGACGTGGCGCCCACCGTCGCCGGCAGCTCCTCGCTCACCACGATCAAGAAGCCCACCACCTGGGCGGGTCTGTTCCTCCTCGATCGCAACGGCACCGTCGTCAAGGGGCTGGCCGATGTCCGGGTCCGGCAGGCGCTGAACTACGCCATCGACCGCGTAGCGATCACGAAGGCGGTCTACGGCGACTTCGGAACACCGGTCTCCCAGCCGGCGATGCCCGGTTACGACGGTTACAGCACCGCGGCCGGTCAGATGTACCCCTACGACCCGGCCAAGGCCAAGCAGCTGCTGGCGAAGGCGGGATACGCCAAGGGGCTGACCATCCCCGTGAACTACGGGTCGTTCGACCCCTCGACCAGCAAGCTTGTCCAGGCGGTGCAGGACCAACTCGCCAAGGTGGGCGTCCGCCTGAAGCTGACAGCCGCCACGAACTTCGGGGGCTGGATCAACGACCTGCTGACGAAGAAGTTCGCGGCCACGGTGCTGTCGCCCGGCCAGGGTGGCGACGAGAACTTCTACGCCCAGCAGGCGGGGTTCACCAAGACGGGCATCATGAACGTCTTCGGCGTGCAGGACCCGGACGTCGACGCCGCGTTCACCAAGCTCGCCACGTCCGACGCGCAGTCCACCGGCGCCGCGGCGCAGGCCCTCACCGATGTCATCACGCGCAAGGCGCTCGCCCTGCCGGTGTCCGGTGCCGACACGATCGTCATGTACAACACAAAGCTGAAGGGTGTGAAGTTCGTCCCGGGCACTGCCTTTACGACCTCCGACACCCTGTGGACCTCTCGGTGACGAGGACCGATGCTTCCGATCATTCTCCGTAGACTGGCGCTGTCCGTCCCGCTGTTGCTGGTCGTCTCCGCGATCACCTTCCTTCTCGAGTCGTTCGTGCCGGGCAACCCGGCACGAACGCTGCTGGGCCTCAACGCGACGCAGGAGCAGTACGACGCGCTGAGGGCCGCACTGCATCTCAACCAGCCGATCATCACGCAGTACTGGCTCTACCTGCGCGACATGCTGCACGGTGACCTCGGCAACTCACTGTTCACCGACGAACCCGTGCTGGGGCTCATCGGGCAACGCCTGCCGGTCACGCTGGCGCTGGTGATCGGGGGGACCGGGCTCGCGAGCCTGGTCGGCGTCCTGCTCGGCGTGTACAGCGCGACGCGCGGCAGGTTCAGCCGCCGACTGGTCGACGTCGTGTCCCTGTTGGGCGGCGCACTGCCCAACTTCTGGATCGCGCTGCTGCTCGTGGCCCTGTTCGCCGTCAAGTTCGCGATCTTCCCCGCCACCGGGTACACCCCGTTCACCGATTCGCCGAGGCAATGGGCAGCCGGCCTCGTCCTGCCCGTGGTCGCTCTCTCGATCGGTGGTGTCGCCTTCATCGCCAAGGTCACTCGCGACGCGATGCTGTCCACCCTCGGTCTCGACTACATCAGAACGTTGCGGGCCTGCGGTATCCGGCCCTCATCGATCGTCTGGAAGCACGCCCTGCGCGGTTGCGGGCTGCCGGTGGTGACCACGTTCGGCCTCACGATGATCACATTCATCCCCGGCACGATTCTCATCGAGAACGTCTTCACCCTGCCTGGTCTGGGCACCACCGTCGTGAACGCGACCAACCAGCACGATCTGCCCGTGGTGCAGGGCGTCGCCATCACCTTCACGATCCTGGTGATCGTGGTGAACCTTCTCGTCGATGTCCTCTACGGCCTCCTGAACCCGAAGGTGCGTACGGAATGACCACTGTTGAGCCGCCCCCGAGGGCGCGATCGCGGGCGAGGAACAACCCCTTCGCCGGGATCTGGCGCCGTCCCGTCACCGCTGCCTCGCTCGTCGTGGTCGCCGGGATCAGCGTCGCCGTGATCCTTGCCCCACTCCTGGCACCGCACCCGCCGCTGGCGCAGGACCTGCTCCACGCGCAGGCGGGTCCGTCGGCGAACCATCCGCTGGGTACCGACGGCCTCGGCCGCGACGTATTGAGCCGGTTGCTCTACGGCGGGCGGCCCACCCTGATGGGGGTGGGGCTGGCCGTACTCGTCTACGCCGCTTTCGGTATGACGCTGGGCCTCGTGGCCGGCTACCTGCGCGGCTGGACAGACCGGGTCATCGTCGCCGTGCTGGACGTCATGCTCTCGGTTCCCGCGGTCATCCTCACGCTGGCCGTCCTCGCGATCTTCCACCAGAGCAACGCCGCCGCCATGCTCACGCTCGGCTTCTTCGCCTCCGCGAACCTCGCCCGGCTCATCCGCGGCTCATGCATCGCGCTGCGCGAGGAACTGTTCGTGGATGCCGCCAGGGTGAACGGGCTCAGCTCGGCACGGATCATGGCACGACACATCATCCCCGGGCTGACAGGGCAGTTGCTGGTCCCGGTCTGCCTCTTCTCGGGCAACGCGCTCGCCATCCAGACCGGCCTCGGGTTCCTCGGACTGGCGACGCCGCCGCCCGCCCCGAGCTGGGGCGGCATGGTCGGAGACGCTGCGCAGATCATGGAGCAGGACCCCTACCTGCTGCTCGTCTCCGGTGGCGTGCTCGGCCTCATGACCCTCGCCTTCGGGCTGCTCGGCGACGGGCTGCGTGACCTCGAACAGGACCGGCGGCGGGCCACCGGCGGCCGGTTGCGGCGGCCGGGCCCCGCGGCAGCGGCCACCCAGGACACCGCCGAGCCGTCGGATGAACCGTCAGACGGCGCGGTACTCGCCGTGCGCGACTACTCGATCGCCTTCGCCACCGCGCAAGGCCGACGCGACGTCGTCGACTCCATCAGCTTCACCGTGCGCCCCGGCGAGATCTTCGGTCTGGTGGGGGAGTCGGGCAGCGGAAAGACGGTGACGGGCCTGTCGCTGCTCGGACTGCTGCCCCCGGGCGGGGCCGTGACGGGCGGCTCGGCCTGGCTGGCCGGTACCCGGATCAGCGGCCTGCCGGAACGGGCGCTGCGGCACATCCGCGGCGGGGAGATCGCCCTGGTGTCACAGGAACCCATGATGGCCCTCGACCCGTATTTCACGATCGGCTCGCAGCTGTCCGAGGTCATACGGCGTACCGGTGCCGTATCGGGTGGGAAGGACGCCGTCAGGCAACGGGTCAGAGAACTCTTGACCAGCGTGCACCTGCGTGACCCGGACGACGTCGCGCGCCGGCATCCGCACGAGCTGTCCGGCGGCATGCTCCAGCGCATCGCCATCGCCATGGCGCTGGCCGGCTCGCCGAAGGTGCTGATAGCCGACGAACCCACCACGGCACTGGACGTCACGGTACAGGCGGGCATCCTCGACCTGCTTCGGACGCTGCGCGACGAGCGCGGCATGGCGATCATCCTGATCACGCACGACCTCGGGGTCGTCGCCGACACCTGCGATCGCGCGATCGTGATGGAACAGGGCCGGATCGTGGAGGAAGGCTCGGTCGACGACATCTTCTACCGGCCCCGGCACCCGTACACGAGGAAACTCATCGCCAGCACACCCAGCATCGCACGTACCGAGGGCAGGATCGCGTGACCGGAACCCCCGTACTCCAGCTTGACGGCCTTGCGGTCCGTTACCCGTCCCATGGCTTCCGCAAGCCCCCGACCACGGTCATCGAGCACGTGTCGTTCGAGGTCGGACACGCCGAGACGGTCGCGCTCGTGGGCGAGTCCGGCTCGGGGAAGACCACCATCGGCAAGGCGGTGTTGGGACTGAGCCCGGTCAGTGGCGGACGCGTGCTGCTCGACGGGCAAGACATCACTCATCTCTCCGGCCGTGCCCGCCGCGTACTGGCCTCCGACATCCAGGCGATCTTCCAGAATCCCTACGGTTCGCTGAACCCGGCGCTGCCCGTCGGCCGGACTCTGGCCGAGCCCCTGCTCACCGGTTCGACCCTCTCCCGCCAGGAAGTCCACGATCGCATCATCGATCTGCTGCGCCGCGTCGGCCTGCCGGAGGACGCGGCCGACCGTTACCCGGCCCAGTTCAGCGGAGGTCAGCGCCAGCGCATCGCCATCGCCCGGGCGGTCGCCCGCCAACCCAAGATCATTATCTGCGACGAGCCGACCAGCGCCCTCGACGTCACCACCCAGGCCGCTGCGCTGGACCTCCTCGCCGATCTCCAGCACACCCTCGGCTGCGCGTATCTGTTCATCACCCATGACCTCGCCGTCGTCAAGGAGTTCGCGGCGCGGACCCTGGTGCTGCAGCACGGACGCATCGTCGAAGAGGGACCCAGCGCCGACGTGTGCGACCAGCCGCAGCACGAGTACACGCGGCGACTGGTGGCGGCCGCACCCGTCCCGGACCCGGTCATGCAACGCAGCCGCCGCCGGCAGCGGATGGAGGTGGAAGCAACCGCTCGATGAGTCGGGCGGACCAGGCACGGGTGCCCGGGCCCATCGCCGGTCAAGCGGATTCCCGGACGCGGATCCCGAGCTCTTCCCGGACAGGTTCGGCGGGGACCTCTTTTCCGTTGAGCGTGTCGACGACGCGGCGGGCCATGTTCCGCGCGATCGTGTCGGTGTCGCGGAGGACCGTGGTGAGGGGTGGCTGCGCCAGCGACGCGTTGGGGATGTCGTCGACGCCGATCACGGCCAGGTCCTGCGGGGCACGCAGTCCGAGCCGACTCAAGCCGGCCAGCACAGCCAGGGCGACATCGTCGTTGAACGCGCAGATTCCCGTCACCGGCGGGTCGGCGGTGAGCCACGCCTTCACCGCTTCGGCGGCACCACCCGCATCGAGGGGGACCGTCCGGACATCAGGATCCGGGAGGCCCAGTTCGGCGCAGACCTTACGGACACCGTCCAGGCGTGGCTGGGCCAGGACATCGAGTCCCGTCAGGTCGGGATACGCGTAGCCGAGTCGGCGGTGGGATGCGGCGAGGTGCCGGGCCTGCAGTGCGCCGATCGGTTGTTCGGACACCAGGGGAGGTCGGAGCTCACCTCGTATCGCCCCGTGCATCGCCATGACCACCTCGATACCGGCCGCCCGCATCGCCTCGGCTTCCATGTCGGCGAACTCCTGCAGGGCCAGCACTGCCGCCGGGGTCATGGCTTTCCAGATCTCCCGCAGGGGTCGCGCAGGATGAGCTGACGAGTGCACCACGAAGGTCAGCCCGTGCTCGGCGAAGGAGTTGGTCAGCTGCTGGATGAGTCGTCCGAGGACATGCTCGATCGGCCAGTCCGGCAGCAGGCCGAGCACGATGTCCGAGCGTCCCGTGCGCAGCGAGCGCGCCGCGGCCGAG
>CBFHCJ010000447.1:0-5985 GCA_965654005.1 uncultured Streptomyces sp.
CCGGCGTGCTTCGAGAGCCGGGCGTCCTGGTGGTAGCGGTCGTAGAGGGAGTCCAGCTCGTCCTTCGGGGAGTCGAGGAGGTAGCAGGACGACATCTGGGGGTGTCGCGTGCCGGAGTTGAAGAGCGTGGGGGAGGAGGGCAGATAGTCGAGGCGGCTCATGAGCCCGTAGAGCGCCGCGACTTCGTCCACGGACCGGGCACCGTCGTCCTCGGCGAGGCCACAGGCCACGCGCAGCATGAAGTGCTGGGGCGTCTCGATGACCTTGCGCGTGATCGGGTGCCGGAGGAGGTAACGGCTGTGGAGCGTCCGCAGGCCGAAGTACCCGAAGCGGTCGTCGGCGTCCATGTCGACGAGGGCGTCGAGCCGTTCCGCGTGGAGCCGGACGAACGCGGCGGTGCGGTCGGCGATGAGCCCCTCCCGGTGCCCGACGGCGACGGACTCGGTGAAGGAGGTGACCCCCTGCGAGGCGGTCTCGGCACGGATGCCGATGGCCAGCAGCCGGGCGGCCAGCTTCGAGTAGGCGGGGTCCTCGGAGATGAGGCCGGCGGCCGCCTCGGTGGCCAGTTCGCGCAGCTCCACAGCGATTTCGGAGGCGCCACGAGCAGAACGGCCGCGCAGCGCGGCGGCGGCCACCCGGCCGGGGTCGGCATCGGGGAGATCGGCGGTCAGTTCGGCCAGGGTCCGCAGCAGCGCGGTACCGGGACCGTCGTCGGACACCTGGATCGCCGCTGAAGCCGGATCGGCTGGCGCGATGGTCACGTGGGGCTCTCCCTCGCTCGGCACGGGGCTTGGCGGAGGGCAGGGGCAGCTCACGAGCGCACGCGGGCGTCGCGTCCACCGGCCCATTCCACGAGGCCCGGACGTCAGGCGCCCGGGCCGGACGGCCGGGCGCACTGTCGGCAGGTCCTCGGACTGACGCTTGTACGCGTCCGCTCTGGGGACGGACGTGCACAAGTACACCGTTGCGGGACAGTTCCGGATTCACACCGGATTCCCCTGCGGCGACAGCGAGCATGAGCATACATCTTGTGCCGGGTCGCCGTACCACCCCCAGATGTTGTGCCATGTGGTGCGGCGTCGGGAAACATCGAGCGGGCCGTGAAGCCGGCTCTGGGCCTGCTCGGAACTCCGCCGAGCAACGGGCCGCCGGATTTTCCCGGCGGCCCGTGATCGCGTACTTCTCAGTGTGCGGAGCCCGCCGTGGCCGGCGGCAGTTCCACCTGCACCCCGGGGTCTTCGGCGTCCGCCGTGTAGTCCTCCGGCTTGGTCTCGTCGACGCCGTCCGGTGCCTTCACCGCCTTCAGGACGACGGTCAGCACCACCGCGACCGCCACGTTCAGCACGAACGCCGTCAGACCGATGTAGCCGATCTCGCCGATGCCGGGGATCTCCTTCGCCGAGCCGCCGAAGTGCTTCTGGGTCGGGGACGCGACGCCGTACGCCGCGAAGGTGCCGTACACCATGCCGACCGCCCAGCCCGCGAGCAGCGCCCAGCGGTGGAACCAGCGGGTGAACAGACCGCCGACCAGGGCTGGGAAGGTCTGCAGGATCCAGATGCCGCCCAGCAGTTGGAAGTTGATCGCGACCGTCTTGTCCATCGTCAGGACGAAGACCAGGGCGCCCACCTTCACCAGGAGCGACACGATCTTGGAGACCTTGGTCTCCTGCGCGGCCGTGGCGTCCGGCTTGATGAAGTCCTTGTAGATGTTGCGGGTGAAGAGGTTCGCCGCCGCGATGGACATGATCGCCGCCGGTACCAGCGCGCCGATGCCGATCGCCGCGAAGGCCACGCCCGCGAACCAGGCCGGGAACATGTTCTCGAACAGCAGCGGAATCGCCAGCTGGCCGTTGGTGACCTTGACGCCGGCCGCGATCGCCATGAAGCCCAGCAGCGCCAGCAGACCCAGCATCAGCGAGTACAGCGGCAGGATCGTGGTGTTGCGGCGGATCACCTCACGGCTGCGCGAGGACAGCGTCGCCGTGACCGAGTGCGGATACATGAACAGCGCGAGCGCCGAGCCGAGCGCGAGCGTCGCGTACGTCCACTGGCCCGTCGGAGCCGGCGCGAGGGCCCCGCGCGGCTTCCCGGTCAGCGGGTTGGTCTGCGCGAGCGCATGGCCCGCCTTCGCGAAGATGTCGTCGAAGCCGCCCAGCTTGATCGGGATGTAGATGATCGCCACCGCGATGACGATGTAGATCAGCGCGTCCTTCACGAACGCGATCAGCGCGGGGGCCCGGAGGCCCGAGGAGTACGTGTAGGCGGCCAGCACACCGAAGGCGATCAGCAGCGGCAGGTCCTTCACGAACCAGTTCGTGTTCTCGCCGCCGCCCACGCCCATCACGTCCAGCACTGCCTGGATACCCACCAGTTGGAGCGCGATGTACGGCATGGTCGCCAGGATGCCGGTGACCGCCACCGCGAGCGACAGGCCCTTCGAACCGTAACGGCCGCGCACGAAGTCCGACGTCGTCACATAGCCGTGCCGGTGGGAGACCGACCACAGACGGGGCAGGAACGTGAAGATCAGCGGGTAGACCAGGATGGTGTACGGCACCGCGAAGAAGCCCGCCGCGCCCGCCGCGTAGATCGCCGCCGGTACGGCCACGAAGGTGTACGCCGTGTAGAGGTCGCCGCCGAGCAGGAACCAGGTGACCCAGGTGCCGAACGACCGGCCGCCCAGGCCCCATTCGTCGAGGCTGTGCTCGTTCTCGGCCTTGCGCCAGCGGGCCGCCAGGAAGCCCATGACGGTGACGGCCAGGAAGGAGAAGATGAAGACGCCGAGCGCGACGCCGTTGACGCCGTCCTTCATTCCGCCGCACCTTCCTTCCGGTCGGCGCGGACGCGCTGGTCACGCTGCCACAGCTGGTACGCGATCATCGTCAGCGCCGTGGAGATGAGCACCCACAGCATCTGGTACCAGTAGAAGAACGGGATGCCAATGAACGCGGGGTCCGTCTTGGCGTACGAGCTGACCCACAGCAGCGCCACGAACGGCGCGAACAGGCAGAGAGCTATGGCCACGCGAACCGGCGTGACCACAGGAGGTTTCACTTGGCTTGACTCGGGCATATGGCGGCTCCGTCCCCTTGCTGATCACATGAACAATGCGCAGGAATCCAAGTGACGGTGTCACCCTGGGGAACCCCTCGCGATCAGGGGTTCCGGCCCGCTTCATCCTGGGGCGTGCTCCGGGGAGTCCTTCCGTCCCTCAAGAGTTGCCCACCGGCCCGTATCGGTTGACAGGGAATTTCCGCTCATGAACCGGTGGGACGCAAGAGCCGCGACGCGGCAGGCCGGTTCACCCCGCCTGCGGGCGCTGCAGGCGGGCCACGAACTTGTACCGGTCACCCCGGTACACCGAACGCACCCACTCCACGGGGTTGCCCTCGCGGTCCAGTGAGTGCCGGGAGAGCAACAGCATCGGCAGGCCCACGTCCGTGCCGAGCAGCCCCGCCTCGCGCGGGGTGGCCAGCGAGGTCTCGATGGTCTCCTCGGCCTCCGCGAGGTGGACGTCGTACACCTCCGCGAGCGCCGTGTAGAGGGAGGTGTGCTTGACCAGCGAACGGCGCAGCGCCGGGAAGCGCTTGGCGGACAGGTGGGTCGTCTCGATCGCCATGGGCTCGCCGCTCGCCAGCCGCAGCCGCTCGATGCGCAGCACCCGTCCGCCGGCCGAGATGTCGAGCAGGCCGGCGAGCGTGTCGTCGGCGGTGATGTAGCCGATGTCCAGCAGCTGCGAGGTCGGTTCGAGGCCCTGTGCGCGCATGTCCTCGGTGTACGAGGTGAGCTGCAGAGCCTGCGAGACCTTCGGCTTGGCGACGAACGTGCCCTTGCCCTGGATGCGCTCGAGGCGCCCCTCGACCACCAGCTCCTGGAGGGCCTGGCGCACGGTCGTCCGCGAGGTGTCGAACTCCGCGGCCAGCGTGCGCTCGGGCGGCACCGGTGTACCGGGCGGCAGCGTCTCCGTCATATCGAGCAGATGCTTCTTCAGACGGTAGTACTTGGGCACGCGCGCGGTGCGGACGGTCGCCCCGCCCTCGTTCTCCGCACTGCTGACGTCGGTGCTCATGCTCTGCCTTCCCGGCTCCGGATGCCGAAGTGACCGACAGGTCGTCTGTCACGGCTCACATCGTGGCACGGCTTCATGGGGAGGGGTGCCCCCGCACGGTCCGTGACCCCCGTAACACGGCCGGGGATGCCCTCTATACAGCTGACAGCCGCACCTCAGATGCCCTGCCAGTCGGGCTTGCTCGCGTAGGTGTGCCGGAAGTAGTCGGCGAGCTTCAGCTTGGACGCGGCGGCCTCGTCGACGACGACCGTCGCGTGCGGGTGGAGCTGGAGCGCGGAGGCCGGGCAGACCGCGGCGACCGGGCCCTCGACGGTCGCGGCGACCGCGTCCGCCTTGCCCGCGCCGGTCGCGAGGAGCACGAGGTGCCGTGCCTCCAGGATGGTGCCTGTGCCCTGAGTGATCACGTGGTGCGGCACCTGGTCGATGTCGTCTTCGAAGAACCGCGCGTTGTCGATCCGGGTCTGCTCGGTCAGCGTCTTGATGCGCGTCCGTGAGGCGAGCGAGGAGCACGGCTCGTTGAACCCGATATGCCCATCGGTCCCGATTCCCAGCAGTTGCAGGTCCACCCCGCCGGCCTCGGCCAGCGCCCCGTCGTACGCCTCGCACGCCGCCCGCACGTCCTCGGCGGTGCCGTCGGGTCCCATGAACGCGTCCATGGCGATGCCGAGCGGCTCCAGCACCTCGCGTGCGAGCACCGAACGGTACGACTCGGGATGCTCGGCCGGCAGTCCCACGTATTCGTCGAGCTGTGCGATCCGCGCCCGAGAGGCGTCCACGGCACCGGAGTGCACCTTGGCCGCCAGCGCCTCGTAGATGGGCAGCGGGGTCGAGCCGGTGGCCACGCCGAGCAGGGCGTCGGGCTTGCGCCGGAGCAGCTGCGCCATGGCCTCGGCGATGAGCTCGCCACCCGCCTTGGCGTCCGGAACGATGACAACTTCCACGCTGGGCCTGCCGATCTGAAGAGGGGCTCGCCGGGAACCGAAGCCGAAACACGTGTGGTATAGACCAATCTACGGTCCAATCTAGCAGAAACGGCCCTCCGGGTTGCGGGCCCGTCCCCCTGGATTCCACGCCGTTCGCGTGGGATTCCGAAGCGACGGGCGCGGGAGGAAGTCCGTCCTCGGCGTGTCATTCCGCCGTCCTTGCGTGCGATTCCGCCGTCCTTCGCGTGCGGGTCGTCCCCGGACGCGCGCCCGGGGGCCCGGGGAGTGGAATGGAGTCAGCCGACCTGGTGCCACGGCAAGGGCGGCGCCGCGCTTCGGCCCGTACGCGACCGGCTGCCCGGGCCGTGGCGCCGACCTCGTCGTCATCGGACCCCCGAAGCCAGGTCGAACGGGCCTCGGCCGGTTTTTCGTCCTGCCCCCCGAGGGCGCGGCCGAGGAGGTCCAGCCCATCCCGGAGATCATCCTGCTCCGGCTCCCGGCCTACGAGGTCGCGATCGCCCGCGGCCAGGACCCGGACGCCCCGCGCGCCCTGGCGAAGCCAACAGGCGCGCGGCGCCGAGCGGGAAGGAACCCCGAGGCAGCCACCGGCATCCCTCTTGGTGATCTGGCCACGCGCGGGCGTCGAAGAGGGCTACGCTGCGGGTGAGCCCTTGGCGGATGTCCGATAAAGAGACAACAATAAACATCCGCCAGTGCATGGACACACGTGCCCGGACCCAGGAACATGGTCCGCGAGGCATGGTCTAGTCCACCAACGCTAAGTAAAGCAAGTAAAGTGTCCTCTTGCGTCGCCGGAGGACGTGACGCATGAACTCCGCCTTCCCCGCACAGGAAGGCGGACCGAGGAACCGGCGCTCTCTGCCCTGACTGCTCCGGCTCCTCGACCTTCGGCCGACCGGGACCGCACACCCCGCGGCCGTTGCTGCTCCGGGCTGCGGTGCCGGGAGGGTTGAGGGTCCCTCTCAGGCGCCG
>CBFHCJ010000448.1:0-5982 GCA_965654005.1 uncultured Streptomyces sp.
CACGGCCTCCGACACACCCATGGCGGCGTAGGGGTTGACTCAGGAAACTCACGCCCCTTCCTTCAGCACCCGCGAGATCAACGTCCGCTGGTCCTCCGTCAGCCGGGGATCCGCGCAGTACACGGTCCTGCCGTCCACGGTGATCTCGTAGCCGAAGCCGTCCGGCACGACCGTGGGCGGCGCGCCCCGGCCGGCGGCGAGCGCCCGCTCGGCCAGGGTGTGCCATTCATGGGCGTCGGCCCGTCCCGAGGTCTCCACCTCGGCCCGGCGCTCGATACCCGCGAAACCGCCCGTACGCCTCACCCCGATACGCATGGGACCTGTCTAGTACGGATCGGACGCCGTGGCCATGAGGCGTTCGGTACGGCCCGACGCCGGGGCCATGAGGCGTTCGGTACGGCACGGGCGGGACGCCGGTGCTAGGAGGTCGGCACCCCGACCTGCCCCCATGCCTTGAGGACGGCGTCCTGCTCCTCGCCGCCCTCCTGGTAGCGGGCCTTGGCCGCCGCCACCGTCAGCTTCGCGAAGTCCGCGAAGGTCGCCTGCGACTCCAGCCGTCCACCGGTGAGGACGTCGTACCAGATCTGCCCCGCCCGCTCCCAGGCGTTCCCGCCCAGCGCGGTGGCGACCAGGTAGAACGCGTGGTTCGGGATGCCGGAGTTGATGTGCACGCCGCCGCTGTCGCGGCTGGTCTTCACATAGCCGGCCATCGTGGCCGGCTGCGGGTCCTTGCCGAGCTGCTCGTCGTCGTACGCCGAGCCCGGCTCCTTCATCGAGCGCAGCGCCTTGCCGGTGACGCGCGGGGCCAGCAGCCCGGCGCCGATCAGCCAGTCGGCCTCGGCGGCGGTCTGGCCCAGCGTGTACTGCTTGATCAGCGAGCCGAAGACATCCGAGATCGACTCGTTGAGGGCGCCCGGCTGGTCGTGGTACTCGAGGTTCGCCGTGTACTGGGTGACGCCGTGGGTGAGTTCGTGGCCGATGACGTCGACCGGGATGGTGAAGTCGAGGAAGATCTCGTCGTCCCCGTCGCCGAACACCATCTGCTCGCCGTTCCAGAAGGCGTTGTCGTAGTTCTCGCCGTAGTGCACGGTCGCGTCCAGCGGCAGCCCCTCGCCGTCGACGGAGTTGCGCCCGTACACCTTCAGGTACAGCTCGAAGGTGGCGCCGAGACCCGCGTACGCCCGGCTGACCGTGGCGTCCTTGCCGGGCTTGTCGCCCTCACCGCGCACCGTCTTGCCGGGCAGGTTCTGCTGGTGTCTCGCGTCGTAGATGGTGCGGTGCGGCTGGTCGGGGGACCCCGTGGGCGGTGCGACGGTGGGCGCGCCGATGACGGTGGTCAGCCGGCGGCGGGTGCGCTCCAGGGCGTCGCGCTCCAGGGTTCGGCGCGCGGGTGTGGCGAGTGCGGGGTCCTCGTGCTGCGCGAGCTTGTCGAGGACATGCGGTGGCACGATCGTGCAGAAGACGGGCTCATGGCCCCCGTTGTCGGTCATGATCGAAACCATTGCACTGTGTAATGAGTCTGTCACTAGCTGCAACCATGATTGGTGAAAAGCAGTGCCGCCGAGCCATGCGTTCCGGGAAGAGGTGATATGGGCGGAAGGGACGCAGTCCACGGAAGGGCCCTGAGGGACGCATGGCCCCCGCCCTGGGAAAAGTCCTACGGGTCTGTCAGCCCCGCGTCGTACCCTTGAAACCGCGAGGCCGCCCTCAGCTGCGCGGCCGTATCGAGGAGGAATCGCAGGCCTACAGAGCCGGCCCATGACTCAGACACCCACAGCCAACACCCCCGCGCAGGGGCAGGCGAGAACGCAGATCACCGTCCCTGCCCAGCACCCCATGGTGATGGTGCTGGGTTCCGGCGACTCGCTGCTGCGCGTGATCGAGACGGCCTTCCCAAGGGTCGACATCCATGTCCGCGGCAACGAGATCAGCGCGGTCGGCGACCCGACGGACGTCGCCCTGATCCAACGCCTGTTCGCAGAGATGATGCTGGTGCTCCGCACCGGGCAACCGATGACGGAGGACGCGGTGGAACGCTCGATCGCCATGCTCCGGGCGAGCGAGAACGGCGAGGGCGGCGACGCATCTGAGACCCCGGCCGAGGTGTTGACGCAGAACATCCTGTCCTCCCGCGGCCGCACGATCCGCCCCAAGACGCTCAACCAGAAGCGGTACGTGGACGCGATCGACAAGCACACGATCGTCTTCGGTATCGGCCCGGCGGGCACAGGCAAGACCTACCTCGCCATGGCCAAGGCCGTGCAGGCCCTGCAGTCCAAGCAGGTCAACCGCATCATCCTGACCCGCCCGGCGGTGGAGGCGGGCGAGCGCCTCGGATTCCTGCCCGGCACGCTGTACGAGAAGATCGACCCGTATCTGCGCCCGCTGTACGACGCGCTGCACGACATGCTCGACCCGGACTCGATCCCGCGGCTGATGGCGGCGGGGACTATCGAGGTGGCGCCGCTGGCGTATATGAGGGGTCGGGCGCACCCGATCTTCACGAATGTCCTGACCCCCGACGGCTGGCGCCCCATCGGTGACCTCCAAGTCGGTGACCTGGTCATCGGCTCGAACGGTGAGCCGACGCCAGTGCTGGGCGTCTACCCGCAAGGCGAGAAGGATGTCTACCGCGTCACGGCCCAGGACGGCGCCTGGACGCTGTGCTGCGGCGAGCACTTGTGGACGGTCAGGACGCGCGACGACAAGCGCCGCAACAAGCCGTGGCGGGTCCTGGAGACCCAGGAGATGATCGGCGACCTGCGGGCGGCGCACTATCGCCGGTACGAGCTGCCGCTGCTGACGGCGCCGGTATGTTTCCCCGAGCGCGAAGTCCCGCTCGATCCGTACGCTCTGGGGCTGCTGCTCGGTGACGGCTGCGTTTCAGGGCGGCGAACGCCTTCCTTCACGACGGGGGATCCGGAGCTGATCTCCGCGCTGGAGACGGCCGTTCCCGGCGTCAGGGTACGGGCGCGTGGCGGCTACGACCACCCGATCAACCGTGTGCACACACCAAGCGACGGCGAGGGCGGCCTGCTGACTCATCCGCTCAAGCAGGCGCTCCGCACATCGGACCCGCTCGGCAGCAAGTCGTACTCGAAGTTCGTCCCGGACGAATACCTCTACAACTCGGCCGAAGTGCGCCTCGCAGTGCTCCAAGGACTGCTCGACACCGACGGTGGTCCGGTCACGCAAAAGGACCGCACGTGCCGAATCCAGTACTCGACAACGTCGATCCTGCTCCGTGATGACGTCGTCGCTTTGGTTCAGTCACTGGGCGGTGTCGCCTACACGCGCCGCCGGGTGGCCGAGGGGCGTAAGAAGGGTGCCACCACGCTCGGCGAGTACCGTCGCGACGCCCACATCATCGACATCCGCCTCCCCGAAGGCATCGAGCCCTTCCGCCTGGCCCGCAAGCGCGACAAGTACCACGCGGCCGGAGGCGGCGGACGCCCGATGCGCTTCATCGACGCCATCGAGCCCGCGGGCAGGGAGGAGACCGTCTGCATCCAGGTGGCGGCGGAGGACTCCCTCTACGTCACCCAGGACTACCTGCTGACGCACAACACCCTCAACGACGCCTTCATCCTCCTGGACGAGGCCCAGAACACGAGCCCCGAGCAGATGAAGATGTTCCTCACCCGCCTCGGCTTCGACTCGAAGATCGTGATCACGGGTGACGTCACCCAGGTCGACCTGCCGAACGGGACGAAGAGCGGTCTGCGGCAGGTGCAGGAGATCCTGGAGGGCGTCGAGGACGTCCACTTCTCCCGACTGTCGTCCCACGATGTCGTACGACACAAGCTCGTCGGCCGTATCGTCGACGCGTACGAGAAGTACGACAACACGCACGGCACCGAGAACGGCACGCACAAGCCCCGCGGCAAGGCGGCCGGACACGGGCACAAGGGGAAGTAGACCAGCACGACCATGTCGATCGACGTCAACAACGAGTCCGGCACCGAGGTCGACGAGCAGGCGATCCTCGACATCGCCCGCTACGCGCTCGCGCGGATGCGCATCCACCCTCTCTCCGAGCTCTCGGTGATCGTCGTGGACGCCGACGCCATGGAGCAGCTGCATGTGCAGTGGATGGACCTGCCGGGACCGACGGATGTCATGTCGTTCCCGATGGACGAGCTGCGGCCGCCGTCCAAGGACGACGACGAGCCGCCGCAGGGGCTGCTCGGCGACATCGTGCTGTGCCCGGAGGTCGCCGCCAAGCAGGGTACCGAGGCGCCGACGCAGCACTCCATGGACGAGGAGCTCCAGCTCCTGACCGTCCATGGCGTGCTGCACCTGCTCGGCTACGACCACGAGGAGCCCGACGAGAAGGCCGAGATGTTCGGCCTGCAGGCCGCCATCGTGGACGGCTGGCGCGCGGAGAAGGGCCAGACCGGGCCGTCCCCGGCACCGACCGTGTCATGAGTCCCCAGCTCGTCACGGGCGCCGTCGCCCTGGTCGTCGTCGCGTGGCTCGCGGCCTGTGCGGAGGCGGGCATCGCGCGCGTCTCCACGTTCCGCGCGGAGGAGGCCGTACGCGGCGGCCGGCGCGGCAGCGCCAGGCTCGCCCAGGTCGCCGCGGACCCGACCCGCTACCTCAACGTGGCGCTGCTCGTCCGCGTCGCCTGCGAGATGGCCGCCGCCGCGCTGGTGACGTACGCCTGTCTGCAGGAGTTCCCCGGGACCGCCGAGGCCCTCCTCGTCGCGATCGCCGTCATGGTCCTCGTCTCGTACGTCGCCGTGGGCGTCTCCCCGCGCACCATCGGCCGCCAGCACCCGCTGAACACGGCGACCGTGGCGGCGTACGTGCTGCTGCCGCTGGCCCGGATCATGGGTCCGATCCCGTCCCTCCTGATCCTCATCGGTAACGCCCTCACCCCCGGCAAGGGCTTTCGCCGCGGCCCCTTCGCCTCCGAGGCGGAGCTGCGCGCACTGGTCGACCTGGCGGAGAAGGAGTCGCTCATCGAGGCCGAGGAGCGCCGCATGGTGCACTCGGTCTTCGAGCTGGGCGACACGCTCGTGCGGGAGGTGATGGTGCCGCGGACCGACCTGGTGGTCATCGAGCGGTACAAGACCATCCGGCAGGCCCTCACTCTCGCCCTCCGCTCCGGCTTCTCGCGCATCCCGGTGACCGGGGAGAGCGAGGACGACATCGTCGGGATCGTGTATCTGAAGGATCTGGCCCGCAAGACGCACATCAGCCGGGACGCCGAGTCCGAGCTGGTGTCCACCGCGATGCGCCCCGCCACCTTCGTGCCCGACACCAAGAACGCGGGCGATTTGCTGCGCGAGATGCAGAAGGAGCGCAACCACGTCGCCGTCGTCATCGACGAGTACGGCGGCACGGCCGGGATCGTCACCATCGAGGACATCCTCGAGGAGATCGTCGGCGAGATCACCGACGAGTACGACCGTGAACTGCCGCCGGTCGAGGAGCTGGGCGGGGACCGCTACCGGGTCACCGCCCGGCTGGACATCGGCGATCTCGGCGAGCTGTACGGGCTCGAGTCGTACGACGACGAGGACGTGGAGACGGTCGGCGGACTGCTCGCCAAGGCGCTGGGCCGGGTGCCCATCGCCGGAACGTCGTCCGTGGTCGAACTGCCGGACGGCCGCGAGCTTCAGCTGACGGCGGAGGCCTCGGCGGGCCGCCGGAACAAGATCGTGACCGTGCTGGTCGAGCCGGTGGGCCCCGTGGAGTCCCCGGAGGAGGAGCCGAAGCCGGAATGACCCCTCAGGAGCTGCGCACGTTCTGCCTGTCCTTCAACGCGGCGGTGGAGGACTTCCCGTTCAACCCGGACATCTCGGTCTTCAAGGTGCAGGGCAAGGTGTTCGCGCTGAGCTGGATGGACGGTCGCCCCCTGAAGGTCAACCTCAAGTGCGACCCGGAGGACGCGGTCCGGCTGCGCGGTGAGCACGAGGGCCTGATCATCCCCGGCTACCACATGAACAAGCGTCACTGGAACACGGTCACGGTGGA
>CBFHCJ010000449.1:0-5961 GCA_965654005.1 uncultured Streptomyces sp.
CGGATCCACCAGGTCGCGTACGTCGAGAACTTGAACCCCTTGCGGTAGTCGAACTTCTCGACCGCGCGCACCAGGCCGGCGTTGCCCTCCTGGATCAGGTCGAGCAGCGGGAGACCGCTGCGCGGATAGCGGCGCGCCACGGCGACGACCAGCCGGAGGTTCGAACGGATGAAGATGTCCTTCGCCCGCTCCCCCTCGGCGACCAAGGCCTCCAGCTCCTCACGGGAGGCATCGGCCTTGGCCTGCTCCTCACCATCGAGGATCTGCTGCGCGAACACACCCGCCTCGATGATCTGGGACAGCTCGACCTCCTTGGCGGCGTCGAGCAACGGTGTACGCGCGATCTCGTCGAGGTACATGCCGACCAGGTCGCGATCGGCGATCTCGCCGCCATGGGCGCGAACACTGTTTGCCGCGTCCACGGTCTCGCCTTCGGAGGCCTTGCGACGGGCGACGGCACGGGTTGCCATGCGTGCTCCCTTGCGATGGTGGGTTAGCGGGATGGTCCTGTGACGCTTAGGACACCCTTCCGGGTGCCCGGCATCCGATGGAAACAACGACTGGAATCAGGACAGAATTCCCAACCTTCGCCTCAATTTTTATGATCATGCAGTACCCTGTCCCGCCACGAGGGGAGACCGGATGACAACGGAACGTACAGGGGTCCAGATCAGACCGGGAGTCGAGACCGACCTCAAGGCCCTCACAGACCTCTACAACCACTACGTCCGTGAGACGCCCATCACCTTCGACACCGCGGTTTTCACGCCGGAGGAACGCCGCCCTTGGCTGCTCTCCCACCCTGAAGACGGCCCTTACCGGCTGATGGTTGCCGTGGCCCCCGACTCACATGAGATTCTGGGGTACGCCACATCCAGCGCTCACCGCGTGAAGCCCGCGTACTCGACGTCCGCGGAGGTGACCGTATACCTGGCCCCGCACGCGACCGGCCGGGGCGTCGGCACACGTCTGTACGAGGCCCTCTTCGCGGCCCTCGCCGACGAGGACCTCCACCGAGCGTACGCGGGCATCGCCCAGCCCAACGAAGCGTCCGCGCGGCTGCACGAACGCTTCGGTTTCCGCCATGTCGGCACCTACCGGGAGGTGGGCCGCAAGTTCGGGCGCTACTGGGACGTGGCCTGGTACGAGAAGGAGCTGTAGCCCTCCCGGAGGAGGTCAGCCGAACTGCACCGACCGCTTCGCAAGCCCCACCCAGTACCCGTCGATCACCGACTTCCGGGTGTCCAGCTCGCCGGATGCATCGGCGGCGCCCATGGTGACGAACAACGGCGCGAAGTGTTCCGTGCGGGGGTGGGCGAGGCGGCCCGCCGGGGACTTGCGGGTGAAGTCGAGCAGCGCGTCGATGTCGCCGGCCTCCAGCGCGCGGCGCCCCCAGTCGTCGAACTCCGCCGACCAGCTCGGCACTCCCCCGCCCGTGTACCGCAGGACCGCCAGGTTGTGGGTGAAGAAGCCGGAGCCGACGATCAGAACGCCCTCGTCACGCAGCGGGGCCAGCTTGCGGCCGATCTCCATCAGCTTCACCGGGTCGAGGGTCGGCATGGAGATCTGCAGGACGGGGATGTCGGCCTCGGGGAACATCTCGACCAGCGGGACGTACGCACCGTGGTCGAGGCCGCGGTCCGGGAAGTCCTGCACGGGGATGCCGGGGGCGCGCAGCAGCTTGCGTACGGACTCGGCGAGCGCGGGGGCGCCCGGGGCCGCGTACTGCACCCGGTAGTAGTGCTCGGGGAAGCCCCAGAAGTCGTAGACCAGCGGTACCGTCTCCACCGCACCCAGGGCCAGCGGGGCCTCCTCCCAGTGGGCGGAGACCATGAGGACCGCCTTGGGGCGCGGCAGGTCGGCGGACCATGCGGCGAGCTGTCCGGGCCAGATCGGGTCGTCGGCCAGCGGAGGCGCACCATGGCTCAGATAGAGGGCGGGCATGCGCTCGGGCACGGGGCGCTCCTCGATGACGGCGGACATGGTGGCGGCTCCTTCCAAGGGTACTATTTGAAGTCTCAAGCTCTTACGGACAGAGTAACAGCCCGACTTGTTTAATCTTCAAGAAGAGGCCTCGTACAGTGGAGTACATGAAGACGGCACCCGCTGAAGACACCCGCTGGCTCACCGACGGGGAGCAGCGCACCTGGCGTGCGTACATGCACGCCGTGACCCTTCTCGAGGACCACCTCGACCGCCAGCTGCAGCGCGACGCGGGCATGCCGCACGTGTACTACGGACTGCTCGTCCAGCTCGCCGAGGCGCCGGGCCGGCGGCTGCGGATGACCGAGCTGGCCATGCGGGCCAAGATCACGCGCTCACGGCTCTCGCACGCCGTCGCCCGCCTGGAGAAGAGCGGCTGGGTGCGGCGCGAGGAGTGTGTCTCCGACAAACGCGGGCAGCTCGCGGTCCTCACGGACGAGGGGTACGAGGTGCTGACGCGCACCGCGCCCGGCCACGTCGCCGCCGTCCGCCAGGCGCTCTTCGACCGGCTCACCCCCGAGCAGCAGGAGTCGCTCGGCGAGATCATGTCGATCATCGCGGAAGGCCTCCAGCCGAAGGAGGCGGGCGCGGACCTGCCCTGGCTGCGCTGAGCCGCCCGGCCCGCCACGGCCCCGTGAGGTCACGGTCACGAGTCCGCTCCGGTGCGTCCGGTCACGGACACGAGTCCGCCCCGGCCCCGTAAGGTCACGGAGCCGGGGCGGATCCCCGGAGGCGTACGGGTCAGGTGTCCCGTAGGAGGCGTACGGGTCAGGTGTCCCGTAGGAGGCGTACGGGTCAGGTGTCCCGTCCCTCACCCATACGCGACGCACGACGACCCACGTATGGCGCGCACCGACACCCACGTATCGCACGCACCGCCCCCGCGCGGGCGCGGCCGGCACAGTCAGTGGGCGACCACCGGCACCGGGACCTCGTCCTCGACGCCCTCGCCCGCGCCCTGGCCGGAGACCGAGGTGGCGCCCGGTCGGCCGGCGTTGACGAAGGTCACGACGATCACCGCGGCCAGCACCAGCATGCCGACGGCGAACCAGATCGCACTGGTGTAGCCGTGCACCATGCCCTTCAGCTGGACCAGTTGCTGCTGCCGCTTCGTCGCGTCGGTGGCGATGTGGTCCTTGACGTACGAGGTCTTCGCGGAGGCGGCGATCGTGTTCAGCAGGGCCGTGCCGATCGCACCGCCCACCTGCTGCGAGGTGTTGACCATCGCGGAGGCGACTCCGGCGTCCCGGGGCTCGACGCCCAGGGTGGCCAGGGACATGGCGGGCATGAACGCCGTACCCATGCCGAGGCCGAGCAGCAGCATCGACGGCAGAACGGTCGGGGCGTACGACGAGCCGATCTCCAGCCGCGTCAACAGGAACATGCCGGACGCGGCGACCAGGAAGCCCGGGCCCATCAGCAGCCGGGCCGGGACGCGGGTCATCAGTCGCGTGCCGATCTGGGTCGAGCCGACCATCATGCCGCCGATCATCGGCAGGAAGGCGAAGCCGGTCTTGATCGGCGAGTAGCCCTTCACGACCTGCAGGTAGTAGGTCAGGAACAGGAAGGTGCCGAACATCGCGATGATCGCGATGCCGAGGGAGAGGTAGATGCCGCCGCGGTTGCGGTCGGTGACCACACGCAAGGGCAGCAGCGGGGCCTTGACCCTGGCCTCGGTGACGACGAAGACGAGCAGCAGGACCGCCGACGCGATGAACAGCGAGACGGTCACGGAGTCGCCCCAGCCGTCGGACTCTGCGCGGGTGAAGCCGTAGACCAGGGCGACCAGCCCGAGGGTGGACAGGACGACGCCGGAGATGTCGAGCGGGGAGCGGTTGCGGCCGCCCTCCGGCTCACGGATGACGAAGTAGGCGCCGGCCGCGGCGACGACGGCGAACGGGATGTTGACGAAGAACGTCCAGCGCCAGTCCAGGTACTCGGTCAGCACGCCGCCGAGGATGAAACCGACGGCGCCACCGCCACCGGCGATCGCGCCGTAGATGCCGAACGCCTTGGCGCGCTCCTTGGCGTCCGTGAACATCACGGCGAGCAGGGAGAGCGCGGCGGGGGCGAGGAGAGCGCCGAAGACACCCTGGAGGGCGCGGGCGCCGAACATCATCGCGCCGGTGGTCGCGGTGCCGCCGAGTGCGGAGGCGGCGGCGAAGCCGACCAGACCGACGACGAAGGCGCGCTTGCGGCCCCACAGGTCCGCGACCCGGCCCCCGAACAGGAGCAGGCCGCCGAAGGCGAGGGCGTAGGCCGTGACGACCCACTGGCGGTTGCCGTCCGATATTCCGAGGTCCCGCTGGGCGGACGGGAGCGCGATGTTCACGATGGTCGCGTCGAGAACGACCATCAGCTGGGCGAGCGCGATGAAGACGAGCGCCCGCCAGCGATTGGCGTAGGCAGCGGGAGCGGGAGCGGGAGCGTCAGGGACGCTCCGGGCTGTTTCAGACATGGGAGTACCCACTTCGGGACTTCGAGACTTCGGGCAAAAGAGTTCTTCGGGACTGCGGGACTACGGGACTACGGGACTACGGGACTACGGGACAGAAAACGGAAAAGACGGGAAAACATGAAGGAAGGGACGGTTCGCCGTAGCTGACGGCCGAAAGCTCCGGTGTGAGTGGTGACCGGTCCCGACCCCGAACCAATCGCCCAGAGCCGGGATTCCTCGCTCAGGACTGGCGCAGCTCCTCCATGGTCACGGCCGCGCCCGGCAGTTCGGAGCGGGCGGGTGCCCGCAGCCCGTCCAGGAACAGCTGCAGATGACGGTGTACGAAGCGGTCGGCGCTGAAGCACGCGGTACCGGCCGGGGGCCGGCTGAGCTGGGCCACGGCGACCATCACATCGCCGACACCCACGTCGGGACGGAGGCTCCCGGCCGCTTTGGCGCGGTTCATGACCTCCTCGACGAGCCGCTCGATGCGTTCGCGCGCCGCTTTCAGGTCGGGGTGGTTCCGGTCGAACGTGCTGGAGACCATCGGGCACAGCGCGGAGACCCGCTCGTCGGCGGCGCCGTGCACGAAGCGCTCCAGCGCTTCGAAGGCGTCGCCCCCCTCGGCCAGCGCCCGTTCGGCCTCCTCCGACGTACGGTCGAGGACCGAACAGACGACCTCGCGGACGAGTGCGTCGCGGTCGGGGAAGTTGCGGTACACCGTGGCGTTGCCGACGCCGGCCCGGCGGGCGATCTCGTCCAACGGCACATCGGGGCCGAACTCGACGAACATCTCCCGGGCGGCGGCGGTGATCCGCTCCCGGTTGCGCAGGGCATCGGCACGCGGCCGGGACGCTCGGCGCTGCACGGGGGGCGCGGCCTGCACGACGTACTCCTCGGGTGAGGTGAGTGCGATCCGGGGAATCGGTCCCCGCTTCGCTCGGACACAGTGCTAAACGGGGAATCCATCCCCGGTTATTTCCCCACAGGGCGAGAATTCCGCGTGAGCTGGGTCACTCTCCCGGGCTTCCTTCCCGAGGGTGACGGCCAGGGGAGTGTCCCCCTCGTTCGGTCTCCTCCAGCGCGCGCCCGCGCACCCCGCGACACAGGGTGATCGCAAGGGTGCAGCCGGAGACCGGCGGCTGCCGTGGAGCGAAGGGCCACTGCATGCAGCCGTCCAGCCGCCGCCGGATACGCCCGCGCCGTGTCGCTGCGCTCGCCTCGGTCATCGCTGTGACGCTGGCGGTCTCCACCTCCGCCACCACCGGACGTCTGACGGCGGGCTCCGCGACGGCGGGCCCCATCGCACCGGCCCGTTCCTCGGCGCTCCGCTCCTGCATGATCCACGGCCATCTGGGCGTCCAGATGGCCGAGGGCATCCCGACCCCCTCCGGCTACGCCCGCTCCACCGGCACCGTGCACGCCCTGACCCTGATGGTCGACTTCTCCGACGCGCCCGGCCAGGGCCGTGCGCTCGACCGGTTCGGGGAGTTCCTCCCGCAGACCCAGAAGTGGTTCGCCACCAGTTCGTACGGCCGCCT
>CBFHCJ010000450.1:0-5940 GCA_965654005.1 uncultured Streptomyces sp.
GGCCCGGCGCGCATGGGCTGCCCCCCACCTACCGGGGGGCCCGGGCGGGGCGCGCGGGCCCCCTCGGGCCCCCCCCCCCACCGGGGGCCTATCGGGCGGGGTGCGGCCGCGCCGGCTGCTGCTGCGGCTGGCGTCCGTCGCGCTCGTGGGGCTGCGGACGAACCGGCAGGGGCGGGCGGGCGCTCACGTGCGGCCCCTGATCCCGCTCATGGCCGGGCCGTGGCGGCGGAGGTCGGCCTCCGCCTTCTGGCGGGCGGCCTCGGCCTTCTTCACGGCGTCGTCGGTGGCGCTCATGCGCTCACCGCCAGCTGGCAGGTGCAGCGGACGGTGGACGCCTCGCCGTTGCGGCGAATCACGACGGTGTCGAACCCGTCGCAGTCGGCGCACGGGGAGCTGAACGCCGGGCCCTTCTTGCCGACCAGCACGAGGCGGGGGCGGCTCGCGGGGGCCGGGATGGAGATGCCGGTGGTCCGGCTGGCAGACTTCTGCACGGAGATCCCTCTCTCTGCGAATAGGGGTGTCCCAGCTCGGAAGGCGCGTCAACGCCGTTCCGGGCGGAGAGGGTCGGGGCGGGAACCCCGGCCCTCTCGTTCGTTCTGGTTCCACCGTAGGGCCTTTTTTCCTAGGTTGCAAGGAACCTAGGAAAAATAGTTGCTAGGAACCTAGGGACCTGCTTTCATAGATCCATAGCCGCACAGTGGGATCATCCCTCCACCCGCAGTACACGGAGAGGTGGCGACCACATGACCGAAGACCCCAAGCCCAAGCGCAGGGGCCGACCCAAGAAGGAGGAAGTCGTTCGGATGCGACCCCTCAACGTGGAAGTGCCGGAAGACCTTCAGCTGCACCGCCGGGGCACGCTCTGCAAGCTCGACACCGGAATGAGCTTGAAGGAACAGGTGGCGGCCGCGTACGACGAGTGGCTGAGCCGGAAGGGCTACGCCAAGCCCACGGACGAGAGCTGAGAGAAGGAACCCCGGTGGTGAGGACACACCACCAGGGCCCAGGACGCTGAGATTTGGAGACCTACATGCGTCACCCCCAGGGTACGGCCGCTGATCCACCCGGATCGGCCACCGAGCCTGAAGAGAAGAAGGGCATTCCGGAACTGACCCGGGTCCACTACTGGCTGATCGGGATTGTCGCCCTCGGCGCGGTCGTCATCGCTGGAATCGGCTTCGCCGGCTCGTACAACGCTGTGCGCGCTCTCGCCGTGGAGAAGAAGTTCGGCACCTTCTCGTACTGGTTCCCCATCGGGATCGACGCGGGGATTGTCGTGCTTCTCGGTCTCGACCTGCTCCTGACCTGGCTCCGCATCCCGTTCCCGCTCCTGCGCCAGACTGCATGGCTCCTGACGGCGGCCACGATCGCCTTCAACGCGGCGGCGGCCTGGCCGGACCCGCTGGGCGTGGGGATGCACGCTGTGATCCCCGTTCTCTTCGTCGTCTCCGTGGAAGCGGCTCGGCACGCGGTCGGCCGGATCGCGGACATCACCGCCGACAAGCACATGGAGGGCGTGCGGATCACCCGGTGGCTGCTCTCGCCCGTGCCCACCTTCCGACTGTGGCGCCGGATGAAGCTCTGGGAGGTCCGGAGCTACGAGAAGGCCGTGAGCCTGGAACAGGCCCGACTCATCTACCAGTCCCGTCTGCAGGCCCGGTTCGGCCGTGGCTGGCGGCGTAAGGCCCCGGTGGAGGCGCTGATGCCGCTCCGGCTGGCGAAGTACGGGGTGCCCATCTTCGAGACGGCGGCGGCGGGCCTGGCGGCCGCGGGCATCCCGCTGCCTGCGGAGCTGGAACGCCTCGACCACAAGGTGGTCGACGGCGACGTGCGCGAGCAACTGCCCGCCCCCACTCCCGGACGGGAGCTGGAGCGCGGGGACGTCGACACCGACCAGCACGACGGCCAGGACGAGGCGGACGAGGTGGAGCGGCAGGAGACGGCCGCCGGCCACCCGGAGCCGTACTCCGCACCGGTCCCGCAGCAGGCGGCCCCCGCGCCGTACGAGGCGTACGGGCCCAACCCGGCGGCCGCGTACAGCGGCGGGTACGAACCGCAGGGCCAGTTGGTGGGCGGGAACGCCCCGTGGGCGGCCCGCAACGACGGACGGCCCGCGATGGTGCAGGCCCGGATCGACGGGGCCGACTGGCTGCAGAAGTCCCCGGAGCCGGAGCCGGAGCCGTTCGCCCCGGAGCCGGACGAGGTGGTCCAGTCGCCAATTGGCGACTACGCCGAGCCTGTTCCGGCGCCTGAGCCGGAGCCTGTGCCGGAGGTCATCGACGAGGCCGTGGACGAGGGCCTGGACGAGGACGAGGACGGCGCGGACGAGGGTCCGGAGACTGAGCCGGACCTGACGGGCGTGGAACTGCTGGAGTACCGCTACCTGCGCCTTCCTGCGGAACAGCGCTACCCGAACCAGTCCGCCAGCTCCCTGGCCAGGTCTCTTTCCCCTGGAACGGGGTTCACGGAGGGCACGGCCCGGAAGTACCTGAAGCCCATCATCGACAAGCACAGCTGAGAAAACCCGGGGCTGAATGTCAGTCCTGGCTCGTACGGTGATCGTGAGGTCACCGGACACTAGGCGCCCCCGGGAGGCGCTGGTACCGCCCAACCCGGGGACTTCGCGACAGAGGAGAGTGCTCGTGTCACGCAAGGAAGAGAATCCCACACCCCCCACCACCGACCTGCCGGGCGGGATGATGCCGCACTGGCTGCACCGCATCATCGACGCTCACAAGCCCTCTGCGGTCGGCAAGTCCCGCCAGGGCACCGCGTACGCGGCGGCCGGACTGCCCGCCGTGGCGCTCGCGGCCGGTGCCGAGAACGGCGGTCTCCCGGAGCCGTCCGTGGGCGGGGCCCTCGAACTCATCAACACCGTGGGCTCGAACTGGCCCCTCGGCGGCTGGCCCGGGTTCGGCCTCACGGTCGTGGCCGGCGGCGGCCTCGGGTACCTCCACCTGAAGCAGAAGTGGGACCTGGGCAAGTCCGGTCCCACCACCAACGGGAAGGACGCGGCCCGGGTCGGGTTCGCCAACCCGAAGGAACTCAAGAAGTGGCTGTCCCAGGAAGGGCTCCGGGCCCGCGCGGACACCCTCCGCCCGTCCCTGGAAGGGGCGAAGCGGCGTTCCATCAGCCCTCACGAGGTCGGGCTGCACCTCGGCACGGATCTGCTCTACAAGAAGGGGCTGTTCGTCGCCTGCGAGGACATCGTGCTGATGTACGCCCCGCCGCGTACCGGCAAGTCCGCGCAGTACGGCAACGCCATCATCGACGCGGCCGGAGCCTGCGTGGTGACCTCGACCCGCGGTGACCTCTACGACCACACCCACCAGCTGCGGCGCGAGCACAACAGGCCCGTGTGGGTCTTCAACGCGGGTGTGAGCGGGGTGGAGAACACCCTGCGCTGGAACCTGGTGGAGGGCTGCCAGGACCCGGTGGTGGCCCTGCGTCGCGCCGGGTACCTCCTCGCGGCCTCGGCCAGCGGGGAGGCCATGGAGAACGCCTCCTTCTGGGAGGGCCACTCCTTCATGGTGCTGTCCTGCTACCTGATGGCGGCGGGCCTGAAGGGCTACGACCTGACCCGCGTCCGGGCCTGGGTGACCGACTCGACCGAGCGTGAGCCGCTGGAGATCCTGGAGAACTACCCGGAGCTGGTGCCCGCCGGCTGGGCCCGGGGCCTGTCGCAGATGCGGAACGCGCCGGAGAAGACGAGGGACAGCGTGTACCTGACGCTGATCCGCTCGTTCGAGTTCATGTCGCTCCCCCAGGTCATGGACATCGTGTCCCCCCGGCCCGGTCAGCAGAAGTTCGACGTGGCGGACTTCCTCCGCTCGCGCGGCACCCTGTACCTGATGGGCCGTGACCAGCAGTACGGCAGCGTCGCCCCGCTGTTCACCGCCCTGGTGGGCGAGATCTACGAGGCGGCGTACCTGGAGGCGGACAACAGCCCCGGCGGCCGCGTGGACCCGTACGTGCGCTTCGTCCTGGACGAGGCGGCCGTGATCTGCCCGCTTCCCCTGCACAAGTGGTCGGCGGACGCGGGCGGCCGGAACATTCAGCTTCTGGTCAGCGTCCAGTCCCCGTCCCAGCTGAGGGAGCGGTGGGGCCACAACGGAGCGCAGACCATCATGAACAACTCCGTCCGGATCGCCCTCGGCGGCCTGTCCATCCCGCAGGATCTGGAAGAACTCTCCCTGCTCTGCGGGGAGAAGGACGAGGAAGTGGCCTCCTCGTCCGCCACGGACGAGGACAAGAAGTCCCGGAACGTCTCGGTGCGACGGGTCCGGATCATGCCGCAGGACGCCATCCGGCAGATGAAGGAAGGCACGGGCCTGGTGTTCTACCGGCACCTGCCGCCGATCCGGTACGCGTTCACCCCGGTGTGGCAGCGGAAGGACGTCAAGGAACTGATGAAGCAGGCGAAGGCACAGGCCAAGCTGGAGGCCAAGCTGAAGAAGAAGGGGGTGCAGGTGGCCGGGCCCGTCCTCCCGCCGCAGATGCCCGCCACGGCTCCGGTGGTCCCGCAGCAGCAGCCCGCCGCGTACCCGGGGGCGATCCCCGGGCAGGCGCCGGCGGCTGAGCAGAACGTTTGGGGGCAGACCGGATGATCGACCAGCCCAAGGAGACGAAAGCCGTCTGGGAGCGGACCCGCGAACTGGGTCGGCAGCTGGACGAGGTGAACGGCCGCCTCGAAACGCTGGAGGGGCAGAACCTCGCGGACCGCATCCAGGAACTGTCCCTGGTCGTCAAGAAGCTGGCGGACAAGCCCAAGAGCGATGCCCCGGCGGTCTGGAACTGGAGCACCTTCGACCCGCAGCAGCAGGCGAACGCCTGGGACGTGCTCATGCAGTGGGTGGAAGGCACGTTCCGGGTCCGCTGGCCCCGCTCCTACAAGGAGATGCTGGGGTACACGGAGCGGAACTCCTCGTGCTGGTGGCAGCATCCCGACATGGTGGAAAGCCTCACCAGCCTGATGTGGAGCCACCACTGGGCCTTCCTCGACAAGGAAGCGTCCCCGCTGCGGGTCGCTGAGTGGCTGGGCCGCTGGCTCCCCGACGCCGTGCGCCAGGGCAAGTTCATCCTGGAGGAGTGCAAGAACGACTTCTCCCGCGACGGGGGCAACGGCCACAAGCACGACCCGTTCGAGAACAAGAAGATCAGGGACGACCACCAGCAGCTTGGGCAGTACCTGCACATGCTGCGGACGGGCGAAGTGCCCAGCTGATCCGCCCCGCCCAACGACAGAGGCCCGGACCGATGGTCCGGGCCTCTTCGCGTGTCGTACGTCATCCTGCGGGCGGCACGGGGCGTTCCTCGTCCGGCCAGAAGCTCCACCCCACCGTGTACTGGACTCCGGCGGCATAGTCCCGGTCGACGTCGGGCCAGTCGTTGCCCTCGATCCGGTCCCGGGCGTGGGTCCGTTCCAGCCCCACCTGGCGGTTGGTGTACGGGTACTCGTACCACTCCTGGCTGATCGGCGCGGCCTGCAGCTCGCCCAACAGCCACGCCGCGGTGGCCCACACTCCGTGGGCGGCCGCCTTCGCCTGACGCACCTCGACCTCGACGTGCACGCGGGCGTCGTCGCCGGCGTGGAACTGGCGGGCGGCGTCGTCCCGGACCGATTCCAGCTCCTGCCGGGAACGGCGCACCCCTTCCGGCAGACCTGGTGTCCCGGGTGCCTTCGCTGGAACGGGCGTCGGGCCGTACTCGTGGCCAGGCCACTGGGGAGTCGTCCCGGCCGCCGGCTGCGGCCGCTCGGGCGTCCGCAGTACGTCACCGATCGACTGATGGAGGCGCCGGGGGCCGTGCCCGCCGTGCTCGCTGCTGCTGGCCATGGAACGAAGGTAGCCGCGGGGACTGACACGGTGCCAGAGGTTCCGTCCTCACGGCCGCGCCGTACGTCCGGGCTGAGCGGGGTGGTTCCCTCGTTGGGCGGCAGGC
>CBFHCJ010000451.1:0-5937 GCA_965654005.1 uncultured Streptomyces sp.
GCCGGCCACGCCGAAGCGGCGCCGGCTGGGTTTTTCAAACCAGGAAGGATCTTTGCCGACTGGCGGGCAGCACTTGATGAAATCGACCCGTCCCTGGTCTATGTCTCACTCGTGAATGGCGACCATGCCACAGCTGTCCGGCATGCGCTGGAGCGGGGGCACCACGTGGTGGTGGACAAACCGGCTTTTCGTGAGCCGGAGGCGGCGGAGGAGATGGTGTCACTGGCACGGTCCTCGTCTCTGATTCTCGCGGAAGCGACCTGCTACGCGTTCCATCCCGTGTTCGACGCTCTCTCGTCGGTCTTCCGGGATCGCGAGAGCACCGGCACGCAAGCAATAGCGGTCTTCACCCCGCCCGTGCCGGTGGATGACTTCCGCTACGACCGGGAACGGGGCGGGGGTGCGCTGCTTGACACCGGTCCTTACATGGCGTCATTGGGAAGGGTGCTCTGGGGGACAGAGCCGGAACAGGTGAACGTCGTCGTGAGCGACTGGACCTCGGAGGGAACAGAGACCTCGTACAGTGTGCTGGCAGGCTATCCGGGCGCACGGACGATCGTTGGCCACTTCGGGTTCACCACTGTTTACCAGAACAGTCTTCGCCTGCAGGGAAAGGGGTGCGCGGCCGAAATTTCCCGTCCTTTCTCGATACTGCCGGGGGCAGAGACCGGTATAATAATCGACGCCGACGATGAACGTTCCGCGCGAAGGGTCGACCCCGCCGACAGCATGCATCTATTTCTTTCCCAGGTAGTGCGGGCCGTGACTTCCGGATCCAGGGAGTTCGATGATGCCCTGCTCGCAGATGCGCGGACGCTCGAGCGGCTCTGTCGAAGCGCCCGAGCGACCGAATTCGGCCGTTGATTTCACCCTTCGATGTCTCCGGGCAAGTCGCCGGCTTGTTCCTGATCCGCAAGGGACTTCACGACGTCGCGGACCGCATTCAGTTGGCGCCGTCTCAGCTCCTCGCCCTCCGGCCCGTCGACGACGACGTACCGGACATGGGCGGATGGCGGAGGTCCCCACCTACCGCGCTCCTGCAAAACGGGCGGCTGAACATTCTCCTTGGGCCTGTCGCGTTTTCGCTGGGTGCGGCCCGGGGCGGTTCGGGAGACTGACTTGGCGGGTGGCCAAGGGTTTCCGAGTCATCGATCGTGATCAGCAGTTCCTGCTTCCTCCGGACATGCGGGAGTGGTTGCCGGAGGAGCACTTGGCCTGGTTCGTCCTGGACGCGGTCGCTGCGCTGTCGGACAGCAGCCGGGAGAGGCTGCGCGCGTCGTCCTGGGTGGGGGAGGTGGTACCGGAGGCAACGCCGATCACGCTGGCGCCCCCTTCCCGCCCTGTGCGAACGTCTTCGAGCGAGTCACCGATGATCACTGTCGTGTTCCGGGTGAAGGCGTACCCGTGCCGTGTGCCGGCTCGCTGCTGTGCCACACGAGACGTCAGGAAATCCAGCCGGATCCAGCAGCGGATACGGCAACGGGGTCGACCCCGAACCGGACCGACCCCGCCTGACGTGCATATTTGCTATATCGCTACGTCGATGCTACAGCGACGACTAAACGTTGAAGCGGAACTCCACCACGTCCCCGTCCTGCATCACATAATCCTTGCCCTCCATACGGGCCTTGCCCGCGGCGCGGGCGTCGGCCACCGAACCGGTGGCGACCAGGTCCGCGAAGGAGATGACTTCCGCCTTGATGAAGCCCTTCTGGAAGTCGGTGTGGATGACGCCGGCGGCCTCGGGGGCGGTGGCGCCCTTCTTGATCGTCCAGGCGCGGGACTCCTTCGGACCCGCCGTGAGGTAGGTCTGCAGGCCCAGGGTGTCGAAGCCGACGCGGGCCAGGGTCGCGAGGCCCGGCTCGTCCTGGCCGACCGACTGGAGGAGCTCGAGGGCCTCGTCCTCGTCCAGCTCGGCGAGGTCCGCCTCCAGCTTGGCGTTGAGGAAGATCGCCTCGGCGGGGGCGACCAGCGTGCGCTGCTCGTCCTTGAAGGCGTCGTCGATCAGCTCGTCCTCGTCGACGTTGAAGACGTAGAGGAAGGGCTTGGTGGTCAGCAGGTGCAGGTCGTGGAGGAGCGCGGCGCGCTCGGTGCCCTGGACGATGCCCTGCGAGAAGAGCGTGTCGCCCTTCTCCAGGATCTCCTTCGCCTCCTCGACGGCCTTCACCTTCGGGCCGACGTCCTTCTTGATCCGCGACTCCTTCTGCAGCCGCGGCAGCACCTTCTCGATCGTCTGCAGGTCCGCGAGGATCAGCTCGGTGTTGATCGTCTCGATGTCGTTCTTGGGCGAGACCTTGCCGTCCACGTGCACGACGTTCTCGTCCTTGAAGGCGCGGATGACCTGGCAGATCGCGTCCGACTCACGGATGTTCGCGAGGAACTTGTTGCCAAGGCCCTCGCCCTCGCTCGCCCCGCGCACGATGCCCGCGATGTCGACGAAGTCGACGGTCGCCGGGAGGATCCGCTGCGAACCGAAGATCTCGGCCAGCTTGGTGAGCCGGGTGTCCGGGACGCCCACCACACCGACGTTCGGCTCGATCGTGGCGAACGGGTAGTTGGCCGCCAGCACGTCGTTCTTGGTCAGGGCGTTGAACAGGGTCGACTTGCCGACGTTGGGCAGACCGACGATTCCGATACTAGTACTCATGACACAAACGTCCGCTCAAGATCGCCAAAGGGGGATTCAGCCGTGACTACAGGCATGCTCACTGGCTTCTCGACCCTCCAGCAGCCCAAGCGCGCCATCATCTACGTGCGCGTATCACGGTACAGGGACAAAGACGAGAAGATCTCGCCCGAACTCCAGATCGAGGCCTGCACCACTCTCGCCGAGCGCGAGGGCATGGTCATCGTCGACGTCTTGCAGAACCTCAATCTGAGCGGCAAGTACTTCGCGAAACGGCAGATCGAGCAGATCATCCAGCGGGTGGCCCGGGGCGAGGCGGACGTCGTCCTGGTGTGGCGATGGTCACGGTTCGGTCGTGACGCCACTCTCAGTTCGTACAACATCAAGCGCTTGGAGAGGGCCGGTGGCGAGATACGGGCCGCCAAGGAGGACATCGACACCTCAAGCAGCGGTGGACGACTCGGCCGGAACACCCACCTCGTGGTCGCCGAGTACGAGGTGGACCGCAGCCGTGAATCGTGGATGGAAACTCATGACCATCGGCGCCGACGTGGCGTGACACACGACGGTCAGCTTCGCTTCGGTTACGGAAAGTGCAGGCGGCCGGCCGACGGGGATCCGGACGACCGGTGCGAGAAGTGCCGTGCGGGGGCTCTCCATATCGACGAGACGGAGGCCTCCTACGTCCGAGAGATGTTCGAGCGGCTGGCCAACGGCGAACCGATGAATCGGATAGTAGTGAGCATGACTCGACGCGGACTGCGCACTCGCGAGGGGGCGGTACTGACGATCGGCAAGTGGTACCGACTGCTCGATACGGGCTACCAGGCTGGCTACGTACGACACCAGCCAAGCAAGTACCGCAAGGAGCCAGGGCATAGCCGGCCCGACGCTCAGGGCGTTGAGTGGATCAAGGGCATCCACGATCCGATAGTGGCCGAGCCCCTGTGGCAGGCATACAAGGATCGACGAACGAGCCAGCAACGCAGCGGCAGGTCCAATGCTGCGGCCCACAGTGTGACGGGGCTCATATTCTGCGACCTCTGCGGGTGGCGCATGGTCTCCGGCACTACGACATACAAGCGCAAGAACGGAGCCCAGGGTGTCTCGGTGTTCTTTCGCTGCTCCGCGAAGATCCGGGGTGCTCAGTGCCCAGGTGGAACAGTTCTACTGTCCACCGTCGAGCGGGAGGTACTCACCTTCCTGAAGTCAAGGGTTACGGCAGAAGGCGATGCCCTCGCCGCCGCGGCGGCCCACGAGGCGGCGGCCGCTCCAGTCGCGAAGCCCGTGGAAGTGGATCATCATGGCGAACTGGCCGAGCGAAACGCGGAATTGGAACGACTGATCACCCTCTACACAAAGGGGATGATCAAGCTGGAGAGCTACGAGCAGCGGTACCAGGAGTTGACCCACGCGGTCGCGGATCTGGAAGCACGAATAGAGAGGGAGAAGGACTCTCCTGCCGTGACCGCGGCTCCGGAGCCCCTGGTCTTCCGCGGCATCCTCGCCGAGTGGCAAGACTTGGAAGCATGGGCGAAACGGCATGCGCTGTCCATGGTGATCCATCGAATCGCGGTCCGTCCGGGACCACGCGGCACGAAGGGAAAGGTGCAGATCATCCCCATCGAGGCTGCCGGGGAGTATCGCCCTCAAGCAGCATTGCCTATGCCGGGTCCCGCGTTCGGCGGTCCAGCGGTCTCACTCGTCGAGGAGGAACCACTCGACTGGGACGAAGCCCCTTGATCTCGTCGCTGCTGGGCGACGGCATAGCCGACGAACTCGTAGAACCGGATCCACGGGTCCGCGTTCTGACTGGGGCGGAAAGTCGTCGGCATCGTCTTCCTCATGCAGCAGGGTCCGGCTGCCCCGGTACGGATGGCAGCCGGACCAAAGGGTCCGCCGAATGCACGATTTGGCCGTGCCGGACTTTTGCGATACGGCACCTCTCAGGTGGCCGCCCAACGCCCCGACATGGCCTGCGGCTGAGACGGCTCAGAGTGGATCCGGCTCTTGGTGACGCCGACACCTGCGCTACACGAGACCCGGGACATCAGGGAAACCGGCGCATTACGAGACCGTGAGCGATCATGTTGCGTAGTGCCTCGTCGTGCTGTCCAGTAACGTTTCCTGATCAGAGCACGTGCGACTGGTTGACCCGTGCTACACGTGATGCACGGTCCAAAGGCGTCTGTCCACCGGCTGTCCGCCGATGGGGGTGCCTCCGGCCCACCTCAGCCCCTGGACCCCGGCGGGGACTGCGCTCCGCGAGATTGGAGCCAGGCTTACGTCGACACGGTCAACCAGGTGGAGAGACGAACGGAGGTCACCGTGAGACCTCTACAAGCCATCCGCCCGAGACAATGTCGAGCACTTCGTCAGGGTCGAAGCGCCTGCCCGCCACCGTGAGGCGGTGGCCATCCAGCGATCCGATCAGTGCTGGGATCAGACCGGCCGCGTGGTACGGGGGCAGCGTGACGAGCTGGCGGAGGCCCGGGCGCCAGCCGGCCTGCTGGTACAGCCGCAGCATCCCGGAGAGCGCAGCCGGGGATAGATCCAGTCTGATCAGTTCGGGAGACGGCCCATCGTTCCTCCGCTATGCAGGAGCAGTCGCCAAGCAGCCGGATCGCTTTTGTAGCGCACGATGGCCCCGGGCGACGAGCTCGTTCCCTCGTGCAGGACACAGTCGAACCCCGCAGCGACCAGCTGCGAGCACGGTCGCTGGGGTGCGTTTCTCGTTGAGTGACGATGACGGGGTCGCAGTGCTCAGTTGCGAGGTCCTACTGGGGATGGAGATGGCGTGTCAGATGCGCGGTCGCGGCCATCGGTCCCACGAACCTGGAATACCCCCGGCGCGACCTCTGTGGACCGGCTCCGGATATCCGTATACAAATCCGCTGGCCAATCCGTCTGCAGAGACCACCGAATCTCTACCAAGTTGGCGCCGAGCAGATCAGCACCGACCAGGTCAGCACCGAGCAGGTCAGCACCGAGCAGGTCAGCACCGGTCAGGTCAGCACCGGTCAGGCGCGCACGGCTCAGGTCGGCGCCGCGCAAGATGGCGCCCCTCAGGCGAGCGCCGCTCAAGATGGCGCCGCTCAGGCGGGCGCGGCCCAGGGTGGCGTAACTCAGGTCGGCGCGGATCAGGTCGGCGTTGGTCAGGTCGGCGTCGATCAAGTTGGCGCTGCGCAGGTTGGCGTTGGTCAGGATGGCGTTGCTCAGGTCGGCGCGGATCAGGTCGGCGACGCGCAGCATGGCACCGCGCAGCATGGCGCCGCGCAGGATGGCGCCACTCAAGCTGGCGCCGCTCAGGT
>CBFHCJ010000452.1:0-5910 GCA_965654005.1 uncultured Streptomyces sp.
CGGCGACAAGCCACATCCCAGACATGAAGATCACGATCTACAGCTGGAGTACTAAGCGGTAGGCCACGATCCGGACGGTGCGGAGTGTGCAGGGTGAGCCTTCGGCACCTGAAAAGGCGGAGGAGGGACTGGTATGGCGTTCGATCGTGGAGCAGATCGATCAGCCGGGGAGTGCAGGGCAGTGGGTTTCAGTGGACGACCTGGAACGGGGGCGGTATTTCGGCAAACAGCCGTGGGTCCTGGCCGACGGGGGCCTGGAACTGAACCGAACGATCGGCCGCTATGCAACCTCTAGGCTTGGAGAAATTCAACGCTCTATCGGCAGGTACGTACACACTGGAAACGATGCCGCCTATTTCGCCCCATCGCGAACCTGGCATCGTTTCGGTGCAAACGAGGTGCACACCGTTCCCTTGATTACCGGTGAAGATGTCCGAGACTGGAACTTGAACGCGGCAACAGAAGCGCTCTTCCCGTACGGGGAATCATTGCGCGCCGAGTTGACAAGCGACATTGAGCATCTCCTCTGGCGCAACCGTACCCCCCTGCGGAGGCGTCAGGAACTCGGGGGAACGCCCGAGGAAATCGGGCTCAATTGGTATGAATGGAGTCGCTGGCATCCGGAGCGTTTCTCGGACCCCATGGGAATCTCTTTCCCCTTTGTGGCTACGCACAACCATTTCGCACTCGATCGTGGCGGCAAGGTATTCAATCGCCACGCGCCTGTCATTAAACTGCAGGAAGAGGCAACGGAAGAGGACTACGTTCAACTGCTTGGGCTGCTCAATAGCTCCACGGCTGGATTCTGGCTCAAGATGGTGAGCCACGACAAGGGTAGCCAGGGGGTAAATGAGGGCTACAAATCGCAGGTATGGGAGCGCTTCTACGAGTTCACCGGCACCAAGATCCAGGAATTCCCCCTTCCCGCCGAATACCCCACTGCCCTCGCCACCGAGCTTGACGCCCTCGCCCAGCAGCTGCACGCGACGACCCCCGCCGCCCTCGCCACCGAGGCCATCCCCGCCGCCGCTGCCCTCCGCGAAGCTCAGGCCCGCTACAACTCCACCCGCGCTCGCATGATCGCCCTCCAGGAGGAGCTGGACTGGCAGGTGTACTCCCTCTACGACCTTCACTCCGAGGATCTGCGCCTGCCTGACACCTGCGCCGTGCCCGAACTTACCCTCGGCGAGCGGGCTTTTGAGATTGTGCTCGCACGACGCGTCGCAGCCGGTGAGGCCAGTGGCGAGTGGTTCAAGCGACACGGCTCGACGCCGATCACGGAGATCCCCACGCACTGGCCCGCCGACTATCAGGCCCTCGTGCAGAGGCGGATCGAGGTCATCGAGTCGAACCGTGCGATCGGGATGGTGGAGCGCCCCGAGTACAAGCGGCGCTGGGCCACCGAGGGCTGGGATGCGATGCGGCAGAGGGCACTGAAATCCTGGTTGCTCGATCGAGTCGAGGACCGCACGTACTGGTTCGACGCCAGCGGCAATCCCACCGTCACCACCCTCGCCCGCCTCGCCGAAAGCCTATCTGCCGACGAGGACTTCACGTCCGTTGCCGAGCTGTATGCACCCCGGCAGGACCTGGTGAAGACCGTGAGGGAGCTGCTGTCCGAGGAGCACGTGCCGTTCGTGTCCGCGCTGCGGTACAAGCCGACCGGGCTGAAGAAGCGTGCTGACTGGGAACAGGTGTGGAAGTTGCAGCGGGAGGAGGACGCCACACCCGACGAGCCCGCCAAGCGGAAGGTCCGTGAGCGGACGCCCGTGCCGCCGAAGTACACCTCGGCGGACTTCCTGAAGCCGAGCTACTGGCGTGCGCGCGGCAAGCTGGATGTGCCCAAGGAGCGGTTCGTGTCCTATGGCACGGTCAACGCGCAGTCGCCGGAGCTGTACGGGTGGGCCGGTTGGGATCACCTGGAGCAGGCCCTCGCGCTCGCCTCGTACATCCAGCAGGCTGGGCTCAGCGACGACGACCTCGTGCCTTACCTGGCCGGGCTGCTTGAGCTGCAGCCATGGCTGGAGCAGTGGTATGGCGAATACGACCCGGAGTTCGGGGCGTCGCCGGCCGCCGAGATCCTGGCGTTCAGGCAGCAGAAGCAGGGCGAACTCGGGTTGACCGACGATGCACTGCGGGCCTGGCGTCCGTCGGCCGCCAGCCGTGGACGCGGCGCGTCGAAGGCCGCCACATCAAGGACGCGCACGGGCACGAAGGCCGCCGTCCAGACGTCCATCATCGACGCCGACAACGACACCGTCACCGAGGCCGTAAGCGGCGCAGAGTCCGCCTGAGCAGGGCGAGGAGCAGACACACCATGGCTTTCATGAACAGGAACAATCCTCGTCCCGAGGACCGGCCGCTGCTTCGGGAGCTGATCGACATCCCGGAGTCGGTGTCCACCTCCGACTTCGTGTTGAAGCTGAACGAAGCGGTCACGCCCGAGGGGGCCGAAGCGGCGCTGAAGGACTACGTCGTCACCGACCGGCTGCTCGGCAACTTCGACGAAGCCCTCGACCTGATCAAGTCCGCGCTGGACAGCCGCTCGTCGAAAGCTGCCTATCTGCACGGCTCGTTCGGTTCCGGTAAGTCGCACTTCATGGCGGTGCTCTACGCACTGCTATCACGGAACCAGGCCGCCCGGGCGCGCAGCGACCTCGACCCGGTGCGGGCCCGGCACGCCTGGCTGGATGCGGACGACCGCAAGTTCCTGCTGGTGCCGTACCACATGCTGGGCTCCAAGTCGCTGGAGCAGCGCGTGCTCGGCAAGTACGTCGAGCACGTACGGAAACTCCACCCTGGCTGCGCGCTGCCGCAGGTCTACCGGACCGACGGGCTCTTCGAGGACTTCGCCGAGCAGCGTCGTCGTAACGGTGACGAGCGGGTGATTGAGCAGCTCGCCGATGCCGGCGACGGCCAGGAGGACGAGTGGGGTGACTCCTTCGCCTGGACCTCTGAGCTGCTGGACCAGGCGGTGAACGCTCCGGAGGAGCATGAGAACACCAAGGACCTCGATCTGGAGAACCCTTCCACGCCGCGGGAATTGCGGGCCCGTCTCGTGCAGGACCTCACTCAGACTCTGTTCCCGTCGTTCTCGCGTAACGCCTCCGAGGACGCCGACGGGTTCGTCTCTCTGGACAAGGGTCTCGGCATCATCGCCGCGCACGCCAAGTCCCTTGGCTACGACGGGCTCGTCCTCTTCATGGACGAGCTGATCCTGTGGCTGGCCTCCCGTATCCACGACCAGAAGTTCGTCTCCCGCGAAGCCGACAAGATCACGAATTTTGTGGAGGGCGGCGACGAACGGCGCGCCATCCCGGTGGTGTCCTTCATCGCCCGCCAGCGCGACTTGCGTGAGCTGGTCGGTGAGGAGATGTCAGGGGCCGCCGAGGCCGCCGTCCAGGACAGTCTGAAGCTCAGCGGCGGGCGCTTCGACAAGATCGTCCTGGAGGACCGCAACCTCCCGCAGATCGCACAGGCCCGCCTGCTCAAGCCCACCAGCCCGGAGGCCGAGGCGAAGGTGGAGGCTGCGTTCGCCGAGGCCAAGAGGCTCGGCCCGGACGTGTGGGACACCCTTCTCGGCCATGACAAGTCCACCACCGGCGCGGACGAGGGCGCGTTCAGGCGGACGTACCCGTTCCCGCCGGCGTTCATGGATACCCTGGTACACATCTCCGCGGCCCTGCAGCGCTCCCGCACCGGTCTGAAGCTGATGAGCCAGCTGCTCGTCGACCACCGCGACGACTGGCGGCTCGGGCAGCTTGTGCCGTTGGGTGATCTCTACCCGGCGATCGCGGGCGGCGGCGACAAGGCGTTCAGCGGGGAGACCAGTGTTCATTTCGAGGCTGCCGACAAGCTGTACCGGGACAAGCTGCGCCCGTACCTGCTGAAGACCAACCAGGTCACCGAGGACCAGGTCGAGGCGTACCGACGCCGCCCCGAGACCCTCGGCGACCCGCAACTTGCGGCGCGCTGCCGCGACTTCACCGGTGACAGCCGACTGCTGCAGACCCTGCTGCTGTCTGCGCTCGCGCCGAGTGTGCCCGCGCTGGCCGACCTCACCCTGGCGCGGCTGCACGCCCTCAACCACGGCTCCATCACCACCCGCATCGCAGGGACCGAGGTCGGCCGGTTGGAGCAGAAGGCGAAGGAGTGGGCGGCGACCTTCCCTGAGATAAAGGTCACCGGTACCGGGCCGGGGGCGGTGGTGCGACTGGAGCTCACCGGCGTCGATCTGGACGCCGTCCTCGCCAACGCCCAGGTCCACAACAACCAGAACAACCGACGTGCCAAGATGCGCGGCCTGCTCAAGGAGGCGCTCGGCGTCAGCGACGGGCCTGGCGGCTTCGACGCGTACGACGTGCTCAACCTGGTGTGGAAGGGCACCGAACGGCAGGTCGAGGTGGTCTTCGGTAACGTCGCCGATGTCGACTCGCTGCCCGAGGCGACCCTGCGACCCAGCCAGGAGGACGCCTGGCGGCTCATTGTCGACTTCCCCTACGACGAGGGCGAGTTCGGGCCGATGGATGACCTGCAGCGGCTGCGCGCCCTGCGGGAGAAGCCGGGCGGTGACTCACGCACCCTGGCCTGGCTGCCCACCCACCTGACCGACGCTTCCCGCGGCGACTTCGAGCGCCTCGTCGTCATCGACAAGGCCCTCGCTGACGAGACCCGCTTCGACTCCGACTTCGCGCGCAGCCTCAACGCCGACGACAAAGAGCGTGCCAAGGGCATGCTCCAGTCGCAGCTCCTCATCCTCACCGAGCGCGTCACCCAGGCGCTTCGGCAGGCGTACGGGCTCACGCAGAAGCAGGAAGGGGTCGTCGACCTCAGCTTCGACACCCACCTGGTCGCCCAGCAGGACGTGCACGAGCTACGGCTTCCGCTCGGCGCGACCTTGGATACCGCCGCCCGCGACCTGGCCGGCAAACTGCTCGCCCACCAATACCCCGCCCACCCCGACCTGGACCCGGACGGCACTGGCAGGCCCGTGAAGCCCGCCGAGATCAAGACCGTCTTCGAGTATGTCCGCAAGGCCGCCGAGAACCGTGACGGCCAGACCGAGGTCGACTCCAAAGACCGTAAGACCATGGCGCGGATCGCGGGCGGCCTCGGGCTCGGTGCCATGCGGGAGGCGTACTATCGGCAGTCCACCGCCTGGCCCGACCACTTCAACGACCAGGCTCGCAGGAACAGCACCGCCGAGCCGACCCTGGTCAAGCTCTCCGACTGGAGCGACCTTCCCGAGCCGCGCGGACTGCCCGAGCCGCTGCGCCGGCTGCTCGCCGCCGCGTACGCGGAGATGACCGACCGGGTGTGGGTGCGCGGCGGCGTCCCCGTCGAACCCGCGCCCGCACCGCACGAGCTGAAGGGCGACTACGCCCTACGCGAGCAGCAACTGCCCACCGAGAGTGACTGGGCAGAGGCGCGCAAACGGTTCGAGACCATGCTCGGCAACCAGGCGCCACAACTGCGGCGCGGCCGGATCGTCAACCAGTTCGCCGCACAGATCAAGCAGTCCGCCGCCTCACTCGGCCAGGACGCCGGACGGCTCGTCGGGGAGCTGGAGAAGCACCGTGCCTTCCTCCAGTTGAACGACGACTCCCCCCGGCTCGTCCTTGCCCGGCGGGCGCAGGAGCTGGTCAAGGAGGTGACGGAAGCGGGCATCGAGGCGAAGACCGTCGTGGACCGGCTCGCCCGCTTCCCTCTCGGCGACTTTTCCGCACACCGGTACGGCATGTCGTTGAAGAGCGCAGGGAAGGTCGCCAGCGCGCTGCAGAACACCAGCTGGGACCAGCTGAGCCTGGCCGACACCCTCGGCGTGGGCGGCGCGGCCGGCCGGGGGCGGGTGGGGGGTGCGGCGGGTGGGGGCCCCGGGGTGTTACCCCACCAGCCCGGCGGGGGGCGCGC
>CBFHCJ010000453.1:0-5908 GCA_965654005.1 uncultured Streptomyces sp.
GCGGCGGTTCAGTGCCGCCGCTCCGGCAGCGACCGATGGGGCAGCGACCGGTGAGACTGCGACCGGTGAGGTGCCGGGTCCGACAGTGCGAACACCGCGCCGGTCTTCGCGGCCAGGTCGCACGTGTTCGAGAAGGTGTGGCTGTAGTCGACCTGACGGCCGTTCCACACCCCACGCGCGGACACGGTCACGGGGGCATAGACCATCGGACAGTACGTGCGCTCGGGCGGAATGCGGCCGATGTCGCCCTTGGCCGCGAAAAGCTCCGCGCACGCCTTGACGGCCTTGGCGTGCCCGAGGGGCGGGTTGCACATCAGGAGCGTGCCGTGGACGTCCCTGGAGCGGGATTCGCCCTTGGTGACCGTCAGGTAGAGCCAGTTGCCGGCGGTGACCGGGCGCGGCGCGGCCTGGGCCGGGCCTGCGGTGAGCAAGGCCGCCGCGGCGAGCAGGGCGCCGCGGAGGACCAAGGTCTTCTTCGTCATTCCGTATGCATCGGCAAGGTGGTCCCCGAACCACAGCCGGACTCGCCCGAATGGGAGCGCACGGGTGTGAGACGCCTCGCGAGACAGCAGCAGATTCCGAGTGGCGTCGGCCTCCTCGCCGAGCCGGGGGTCGGCCGGCGCCCGCTCGTCCAGACGCAGGACGGTGGCACCGCCGACGGGCTCGTCGGCGTGTGGTCCGGAGACGACGAGGCGTCGGACGAGGCGGCGCGGGCCTTCTCCCTCGCGGTTCCCGGCTACTCCGTCGCCAGCCGGAACGTCATCGTCCCGAAGCCGACCTGGTCACCGTCGCGGACGAACGCGGCGCCGATCACACGGCGGCCGTTGACGGTCGTGCCGTTGGTCGAGCCGAGGTCGCGCAGCACCCACAGGCCGCCCTGGTGACTGAGTTCGGCGTGCACCCGGGAGACCGTCTCGTGGCTGAGCCTGAGGCCGTTCGCGGGGTCTCGGCCGATCCGCAGCGGGTAGGGGTCGCCCGGGTGCGGCAGCAGCAGCTTGGGCAGCCGCTCGGCCTGCCAGGCCCGGCGCAGCCGGACGGTGAACCCGGAGACCGCCTCGACGGTCCCGAACACGATCCGCGACCAGCGTTTCTCCGTGGGCAGGTCGGCGGTGAGCGCGGCCAACTCATGGGCCTGCCGGGCTACCAGGGCCAGCTCCATGCGCCGGATGAACGTGTCGTGCGACAGACGCCCGAGCGCGACACCGTCGCGGAGCACCTTCAGCGCCCTGTCGCGTTCGGCGTCGGAGAGCCGCGCGGGGTACGTATGGAACTCGAAGGACGACGTCACGCACGTGATTGTCGGTCAGTCGGGCCGGGGTGTCCAGAAAACGCAAAAACGACCGCAGCCGCCGTCAGGGTCGTTCCAGGTGGCAAAAGGATGGATCCGAAGGCGAATTGATCTCGCTTGCCGCACCATGGACGCGCTGCATGACGCGCCGTGTGAGGCGCCGCATGACGACGAGCAGACGAGGGGGAACGTCCGTGCAGTTCGAGGTGTGGGCACCGCAGGCCACCCGGGTGACTCTCCACTGCGGCGCCGCCACGCGCGCGTTGACGCGCGATCCTGCGCGTGCGGAGTGGTGGACCGGCGACGTGGAGGCCGCCGACGGCACGCGGTACGGGTTCGCCGTGGACGACGGCCCCGTGCTGCCCGATCCACTCTCGCGCCGCCAGCCGGACGGTCCGGACGGGCTGAGCGCGGTGGTCGACCACGGGCGGTACGCGTGGCGTGCCGCGTGGGCGGGGCGCGGGCTGCCGGGTGCGGTGCTGTACGAGCTGCACGTGGGGACGTACACCCGCGAGGGCACGCTGGACGCGGCCGCCGAGCGGCTCGGGCATCTGGCGGAGCTGGGCGTCACACATGTGGAGTTGATGCCGCTGTGCCCGTTCCCGGGGCGGCACGGCTGGGGGTACGAGGGCGTCAGTCCCTGGGCCGTGCACGAGCCGTACGGCGGTCCCCAAGCGCTGAAACGGTTTGTCGACCGGGCGCACGAACTGGGCCTCGGGGTGGTGCTGGACGTGGTCCACAACCACCTCGGCCCCTCCGGCAACCACCTCCCCGCGTTCGGCCCGTACTTCACCAAGACGCATCACACCCCCTGGGGCGCCGCCGTGAACCTGGACGCGCCGGGCTCGGACGAGGTACGCGCGTATCTGATCGGCAGCGCATTGGCCTGGCTGCGCGACTACCGGCTCGACGGGTTGCGCCTGGACGCGGTGCACGCGTTGTGCGACACCCGTGCGATCCACTTCCTGGAGGAGCTGTCGTCGGCGGTGGACACGCTGGCGGCCGAGGTGGACAGGCCGCTCTTCCTGATCGCCGAATCGGACCTGGGCGATCCGCGGGTCATCACCCCGCGCCCGGAGAACGGCCTGGGGGTGCACGCCCAGTGGAACGACGACTTCCACCACGCGCTGCACACCGCGCTGACCGGTGAATCACAGGGCTACTACGAGGACTTCGCCCGCGCCCCCTTCGCCGCCCTCGCCAAGACACTGACGGGCGGGCTCTTCCACGACGGCACGTACTCGACGTTCCGGGGCCGACGGCACGGCCGCCCGCTGGACCGCACACGCGTCTCCGCCCATCGCCTGCTCGGCTACGCCCAGACCCACGACCAGGTCGGCAACCGCGCCCAGGGGGACCGGCTTTCGGCGTCCCTCTCCCCCGGGCTCCTGGCGTGCGCGGCGGCGCTGGTGCTCACCGCGCCGTTCACGCCGATGCTGTTCATGGGCGAGGAGTGGGCCGCGACGACGCCCTGGCAGTTCTTCACCGACCACACCGACCCGGACCTCGCCGACGCCGTACGACGGGGCAGGCGCCGGGAGTTCGCGGCGCACGGCTGGGCGGAGGAGGACGTGCCCGACCCGCAGGACCCGGCGACGCGTGACCGCTCCTGCCTGGACTGGTCCGAGCCGGAAGGCGACCCCCACGCGCGCGTACTGGCCTGGTACCGCGAGCTGATCGCCCTGCGCGGCGCCCAGCCCGACCTCTCGGACCCCGACCTCGCGGACGTGAAGGTCACTTACGACGAGGCGGCCCGCTGGATCGCCTTCCGCCGCGGGGACGTGCGGGTCGCGGTGAACCTCGCCCAGGAGCCCGTCCGGATCCCGCTCGGCATCCACCACGGGCGCGTACTGGCCGCGTGGGAGCCGGTTCAGCCGCCGGACGAGGACGGGGTGCTGAGGCTGCCGGGCGAGTCGTGCGTGGTGCTGACGCAGGTGTGAGGCGGGCTGGGCCCATGGGTCGCGGGGACAGGGGAGTTGATTCGACGACAGGGCCTATGGCGTATCGTCGTCCGGCAGTTCCGTGACCCGTTCCAGCAGGATCGCCTCCCAGGCGCGCCGCAGCCGGGTACGCAGGACGGGCAGCGGCGTGACGTCGCGGCCCTGGAGCCCGTCCGCGAGGCGGACGAGCGTGTCACAGCGGGCCAGCCACAGGCCGCGCAGGCAGGGGCGAGCGCCGTAGCCTGCCAGGGTGGCGGCGCGTACGGCGGCGGGAGAACCCACGGCGACGGCGAGTGAGGCGATGTCCTCCGCCGGGTCACCGACGACCGCCTCGGTCCAGCCGAGGACGCCGCGTACCCGCCCGTCGCCGCTCATCACGAGGTGTTCGCCCCTGAGGTTGTGGTGCACCAGGACGGCGGCGGCGGGCGCGGTGAGCTGGCGGGCGGCGGGCGCGGTGAGCTGGGCGACCCGGGCGGGGTCGAACTCGTCCTCCTTGGCCAGCCGCGCGGCGGCGCTCGCGGCGGCGGCCCGCGATGTCTCCAGGGAGCGCGGCGGGACGCGTGGGACGCCGAGCGTCTCGGCCTGGCGCGCCGGAACCTCACGCAGCCCCGTGAGCAGCGCCGCGAGGTCCGCCTCGCCGACCGCGGAGACGTCCAGTTCCTCGCCGGTGGCGCCGGGCAGCCGGGTGTCGAGGGTGTAGGCGAGCCCGGCGGCCCACTCTCCGCGCGCGACGCTCGTCGGGACCGCGATGCCGACGTGCGGCCGCACCATGTCGCGCAGCCGCAGTTCGCGACGCTGGCGGGCGGAGGCGCCGCGGTCCAGGGCCAGCCGCAGGACATGGCGCGCGCCGACCCACCAGGTGGAGTGCCCCTCGCTCTCGCTTTCGCCCTCGGCGACGGGCGCCACGGACGGTCCGTCGCCGTCGTGGAGCAGGGAACGGACCAGTCGGCGTACGGTCTCCGCCGTCGGTGTCGGTGCCTGGGTCATGATCGCGCCGTTGTCGTCTCGGGTACGTGCTGGGGGCTCCTGGTTCCGGGTCGGCCGACCGTCGTTGCCTCGCTGTAGCACATCGCTGTCGCTGTCGCGGTCGGCCACTGCTTTTCAGTCGACTATCGCCATCTCGCGGGGCGTGTTGTTCAGGCGGCGTCCGCCCTCCTCCGTCACCGTCACGATGTCCTCGATACGGACGCCGAAGCGACCGGGCAGATAGATGCCGGGTTCCACGGAGAAGCACATGCCGGGAACGAGGGGCTGTTCCTCGCCCTCGATCATGTACGGCGGCTCGTGCGTGGTGACGCCGATGCCGTGTCCGGTGCGGTGGATGAAGTACTCGCCATAGCCGGCGTCGGCGATGACCGCGCGGGCCGCCCGGTCCACGTCCTGGCAGGCCGCACCGGGTCTGACCGCCCGGAAGCCCGCCTCCTGGGCCGCGCGCACCAGGTCGTGCACCGTGCGCTCCTCGTCGGTCGGTTCGCCGACGTGGACGGTGCGGGAGGTGTCGGAGCCATAGCCGTGCTTGAGGCCGCCGAAGTCGAGGACCACCATGTCGCCGCGCTCGATGACGCGCTCGCCGGCCTCGTGGTGCGGGTTGGCGCCGTTGGGGCCCGAGGCGACGATGGTGAAGTCGACCTGCGCGTGCCCGAACCGCCGTAGCAGATCGGCGAGGTCCGCCGCGACCTCACGCTCCCGGCGGCCGGCGAAGGAAACCGTGCGGATCTCCTCGTACGCGGCGTCCGCGGCGGCGCCCGCTGCCGCCAGCCGATCGAGTTCCGCGGCGTCCTTGACGGCCCGCAGCATCGGGAGGGCGCGGGTGAGGGCGACATAGCCGATGTCCAGGAGCCGGTCGCGCAGCCCGAGCAGGTGCAGGGCCCAGGCGTTGTCGCTGATGCCGTACCTGCCGCCGGTGCGGAGCAGCGAGCCGGCCGTCTCGTACGGGTCCCTGCCGTCCGTCCAGTCGCGCAGCGTCAGCGCGGGGCCACCGGCCGCCTCGGCCGCGTCGGGCGCCTCCAGGGTGGGCACGACGAGTACGGGGTCGTGTCCGGCCCGCAGCACCAGCAGTGTGAGGCGTTCGGTCTCCACCGGCCGGTACCCCGTCAGCCACACCAGGTCGGGTCCGGGCGCGACCAGGAGTCCGGCGAGCCCGGCCGCGTCGGCGGCCTCCGCGGCACGCCGCATCCGGGCCGCGTAGTCCTCGGCGGTGAAGGGCGCGGGACCGCCGTGGTCGGGCGGCGCGGGCGTACGGGTCATTCATTCCTCCGCGGGTCCGGAGTCTCCCCAGTGGTGTACGGGCAGCATCCTGCCCTTCCACCGGGACGGACGCGAGCCTATTGCGACCATGACCGCCGGGGAATGACCATGACCGCCGGGGAATCGGACGGCACGCCGGGCCGGGCGCGGTCCCGAAGCGTGCGCGGGGTGGCGTGTCGTGCGGCGGTACGTCTCAGGTGACGATGCCGGGGGTCGCGGTCAGGTCCTCGCGGACGCCGTTCGCATGGCGCACCGTGAGTGTGACGGCGGTGCCGGAGCGGGCGGCGGTGACCGCCTTCGCGAGGTCGGCGGCCGAGCCGAGGCGCGTCCCGTCACAGGCGACCAGGACGTCCCCGCGGACGAGGCCCGCCGCGTGGCCCGGCCCCGGGACGTGCACTCCGACCACCAGCGCGCCCCCGGCCGTGGCGTCCAC
>CBFHCJ010000454.1:0-5907 GCA_965654005.1 uncultured Streptomyces sp.
CCGTTCCGGCACCGGCCCCCACCAGCAAGATCACGATCTACAGCTGGAGTACTAGAACCATTGCCACTCGTTGGCGCCTCTCGTTGGCACCGCGCTACGTTGGCACCCGCAAGACTCCCCCGACCCGCTGAGGAGCGGCATGGACATCGGCGTCTTCATCCCCATCGGCAACAACGGCTGGCTCATATCGAAGAGCTCCCCGCAGTACATGCCGAGCTTCGAGCTGAACAAGGCCATCGTGCAGAAGGCCGAGGAGCACGGGCTCGACTTCGCGCTGTCGATGATCAAGCTCAAAGGGTTCGGCGGCGAGACCGAGTTCTGGGACCACAACCTGGAGTCGTTCACGCTGATGGCTGGGCTGGCCGCCGTGACCGATCGGATCAAGCTGTACGCCTCCACGCCGATCCTCGCGCTGCCCCCGGCGATCGTCGCGCGCATGGCCGTGACGATCGACTCGATCGCCCCCGGCCGGTTCGGCATCAACATCGTCACCGGCTGGGCGCCCGGCGAGTACTACCAGATGGGTCTATGGCCTGGGGACGAGCACTTCGGCAACCGCTACGCCCGCGCCGTCGAGTACGTCACCGTGATGAAGGAGCTGTGGAGCGAGGGCGTCAGCAACTTCAAGGGCGAGTTCTACGAGATGGACGACTGTGTGCTGTCGCCCCGGCCTGCTGACGGGCACATCGACATCGTAGCCGCGGGCCAGAGCAGCACCGGAATGCGATTCGCCGCCGAGCACGCCGAGTACAACTTCATCCTGGGCAGCGGCGTCAACACCCCGCTCGCGCTCTCGGACACCGCGGCCACGCTCGTGGACGCGGCGAAGAAGACTGGCCGCGATGTCGGAGCGCTTCCGCTGTTCATGGTCATCGCGGACGAGACCGACGACGCCGCCCAGGCGAAGTGGAAGGACTACCACGACAACGCCGATCTCGCGGCGCTGGCGTACATGGCGGGGGAATCGGCCAAAGACAAGGCCGCCGACGACTCCTCGACCGCGAGGACCATCTCGTTGCCCGAGGGCGCGGTGAACTTCAACATGGGCACGCTCGTCGGCTCGTACGAGACCGTCGCGAAAATGCTCGACGAGGTCGCCGAGCTCGACGGCACCAAGGGGATCATGCTGGTGTTCGACGACTTCCTCGAAGGCATCGAGAACTTCGGTACGCGCATCCAGCCGCTGATGAAGGCCCGGTCGGGCGAGTCTGCCAGGGCCTGAGTTTCACGGCCTGAGTCCCATGGTCTGAGCTTGACTGCGTCTTTGCCAGTAACGGATAACGACGTTCTGTGATTGATCAGATGGTGCGGTCGTACTCAAGCTGGAGCAGGACGAGGGCTGCTGCGGCGATCTTCGTGATGCGGCTGGGGTCGAGGCTGACCCTGCGCAGGGCCTTGAAGGCGGTCTTGAGCAGGGAGTTGGCACGCTCGCAGACCCCGTGGATGCCGCGGATGACCTTGTTGTAGGTCTGCTGGGTCTCGGTCAGTTCGCCACCGGCGGGCTTCTTGTGCGGGTGGCGGAAGCCGTCGCCGGCGTTCTCGTAGCCGAGGTCGACGAGGGTCGGCATGTCCAGTTCGGCGGCGATCCGGTTGAGGGCGTCGATCAGGCCGTGGTGGCGGGCGCAGGTGGTGTCGTGCTCGCGGCCCGGGCGGACCGGTGAGACCCAGATCGGCCAGCCGTCCGGAGTGGAGATGACCTGTACGTTCCCGCCATGGTGCTTGTGTTTACCGGACCACCACAGGTCCGCGCCGTTGGGGCCGGGGGCAGCGACGCGGTCGGTGCGGACGACGGTGCCGTCGAGGTTCAGATGCGTCAGCCCGGCTGCCTTCGCGCGCTCCAGCGCGGTCGCGAGGTCCGGTGCCCCGGCCGCCAGCACGGTCAGCCCCTCGTGGAGGTAGCGGTATGCGGTGGAGACCGACAGGCCATTGTCGCGGGCGAGTTGGGAAAGGCGAGTGCCGTCGATGAACCAGCGCAGGACGAGCACCGCCTGGCGGAAGCAGCCCAGCGCACGCCTGCCCCTGCGGGTTCCGGCCGCGATGCGGTGATCGCGCAGCAGCCGGGCCAGGTGCTCGGCGGTGGACCGCTTCACATCGAGCACCGCGGTGTAGGTGACACTGGTCAACACGTGAGGCCCCTCGGTCAGAACAATCCGTCGCAAGATCGTTCCTGCCAGGGGCCTTACGCCTACCCGGACTTGAGGACCGCACGGGCGGCAGCGCAAGCATCGCGATCACAGAGAGCGACGGGCGCTGGAGCGTAGCCATCTGTGCCGGACCAATCTCTTGTCCATTCACTTCCATAACGAAGAAGCGCTCGGGTTTCATCTCCCGAAGAAAGTTGGCGGCAGGTAGCTTCCTCGGAGAGTCGCTCGCGCCCTGGAAGCAGGGGGCGGCGGAGAGCCGAGGCGCGATGTTCGTCGCCACCATCCGGTGGGAGTACCGCTTCGTGCCGTCCAGCCCGGTGCTCCGCTTCTCCTGCGTGTCCGACATGGACACCTACCGGGAGCTGCTGACCGACCCGGCGTCTACGGCGACGTGGTACTTCGAGCCTGTTCACGGCCTCGATGCGTCGTCGCCCGAGGTATTCGAGCTCGTGCAGGTCGCCGTGAACGGCAAGTCGCAGAAGATCCGGCGCAGCGTCCGCAAAGAGGGCCAGGTCTGCACCGTGGGTCTCGGCGGTGACGTGAAGACCGGGGAGCCGGTCACCGTTTCGTACACGTACCGCGTGCTGGTCCAGCAGTACGGTCACGTTCTGCACCTCGACCTCGCCCAGCGACCAAGGACTTCAGGGCTGAACTCTGGTACGGCGATTGCGGTATCCGCTACATGAACGTCCTGGACTACCTCTCGGGTCCTCGGCAACCGCGATACACCCGGCTCGCTGCATCTGACCCGTCACCGAGTGTCGAAGTCGCCTACGAGGGATGGACGTTCCCCAAGGGTGGCGTGGCGTTCGTGTGGGTGTTGGAGCGGGAGACGCGCACGGTCACTGGTCGACAGAAGTGATCACGTTCGGTCTCGGCCAAGTCCGTCGGTAAGCGTGATCGCTATCCAATAGGTACCGTTGCCGTGCTCGGCGATCCTGCTCGACATTATTTCTGCGTTGCTTATTCCAAGATGGGGAACAACCTCATCGCCAGCTCGAACGTGGACTTCTTGTGGCAGAGTCTCGGGGCTGTGTGGGAGGCCATTTACGTCCGGGGCCAGCGAAAGGAGGTTTCAATCCCCATAGTTGGATCCGAGTTGGCGCGGGTGGCCTGCCTTAATCGGGAGAGCTTGCTCAAGATGATTTTGCTGTCATTTGTTGCTCGCTCACGGCAAAGCGTGGTCTGTAAGCAACTTACTATCGTCATTCATCCCAAGGACTATTACCACATCAACATGCTAGAAGTGGAGGCTTTCTTGCGGACTTTGTAACCTCTCTGCTCTTGGAGTGTTGGCTACGTATGTTGGGTCATTCCTTACTGTGTAGTCTTCGGGCGTCGACTCCCTCGGCTCGTAGTGGTTGCTTCGGTTGTCGCCTCGTCCGAGGTGATCAAGCTTGTGACCCCTGCTCGTGCGGGTCACGCATTCGCACCCCGCGTTTATTGAGCCGGTAGCGCACCGCGCAACCGCTGACTCCCAGACGATCGCCAACCCGTTCCAGTGACAGCCCCCGGGCGTACAGCCGCTCGGCCTCGTCAACGTCCGCTTCGGTGAGACGCCACCGGGGTGTGATGCCCTGGCGCTTGAGGAGGTTGCTTACCGTCTGGGGCGTCACCCCGAACTGATCGGCAAGCTTTCGGAGTGTGCCACCGGTCTCGCACGCGGCAACAGGCTCTTCGAGTTGCTTCCCCCGAAGCTGCTTGGCTGTGCGTGGCGTGGGGCGGGGTTCGCGCTCCACCAGCAGCACGTCCGCCCGGGGAAGCGTGCTGATAACGTGCCGTAGGTACTTGAGTTGGGCCTTTGCGTTCCAGAGGTGAGCCGTGTCGCCCACCCGAAGAAGACCGGTCCGTCGTCGGCGGACCGGTTTTTCGTATGTCACGGGGTATTCTTCCGGCGCGGTCGCCGTTGTTCAGGCCGCCGTCGGCAGCTCGGGTCGCAGCGGCCACGAAGGGTCGACCGACTCCTCCGAGCCGCTGCGCGCGAACCACGCCTGCAGCCCGCGTGCCTGCGCCGCGTGCCAGCCCGTCTGCAGGGTGTGCAGCTCCGTCGGTGTCAGCCGATCCAGGCGGGCCGCGAAACGGCGCCCCACCGCCCGTACGACGTCCATCGCGGCCAGCGCGTCCGCCGCCGCGTCGTGCGCCCCCTCCAGCACCACCCCGTAGTGCGCGCACAGATCGGTGAGCGTGCGGCGGCCCTTGCGGTAGCGGTCCAGATGCTTGTCGAGGACCCGCGGGTCGAGCACGCACAGCGGCGCCGACGCGAACCAGCGGTCCAGCGAGGACGCGCGATGGCGCCGCAACTCCCGGTCCAGGAGCGTCAGATCGAACGGCGCGTTCATCACCACCAGCGGCCGAGCCCGCTCCGCCTGCTCGCCCAGCTCCTTGGCTATCTCCTCCATCACCGGTGACGGCCAACGGCCGTTGCGCTGCAGATGCTCCTCCGTCAGCCCGTGGACCGACGTCGCCTCGGCGGGCACCGGCACCCCCGGGTTCACCAGCCAGCGGCTCACCCGCGGCCGGGTGCCGGGTGCGTCCTGGACGACGACGGCGGCCGACACGATGCGGTCGGTCTCGACGTCCACGCCCGTGGTCTCCGTGTCGAAAGCGGCCAGAGGCCCCTCGTACCAGCACGTCATGCGTACCCAACTCCTCGTTCGTCCTTGACAGCTGACGTACCGTCTTCTGCCCGTTTGGTGATACCCGGGCTGTTTGCGCCGTACGCCGGAAGGAGACAACAGGAGTACGGGTCTTTGCAGTTCAGCGGCCCGCAGCGGGGATTCACTCGGTTTGGAGGGCTGTTGGTCATGGCGATAGCGCAGCCCGAGCGGGGCGGGTTGCTGCCCGAGCGGACGGCACCCCATCGCGGCACCCTCGCCACCACCGCCTGTATGGAGACACTGCAGGTGGGCTATCTGCACGCGGTCGCAGCGGCGGCCGGCTGCTCGCTGTCGCAACCCTTTCCGGACAACGGCATCGACTGGCACGTCAGCCACGGCGCGCCGGGACACACGGTCGACGACGAGGTCACCATCAAGGTGCAGCTGAAGTGCACGTACCAGATCCCGCCGAACCCACCGGGCCGTTTCTTCTCCTTCACGCTCGACAACGACCACCTGGCGAAGCTCGCCCGCACCCCGGTCTCGGTCCACAAGATCCTGGTCGTGATGATCGTCCCCCGGTCCCAGGAGCAGTGGCTGCGGGCCGGGCACGACCGCCTCGACCTGCGGCACTGCTGCTACTGGACCAACCTCGCCGGACACCCGATCACGGGCCGGCGCCGCACCACCGTGCGCATCCCCACTTCGCGCATCTTCGACGACCGCGCCCTGTGCGAGATCATGACCCGGGTCGGAACGGGAGGCAGACCGTGACACACCGTTCCCTCGACGAGGCGGCCCGGGTCGTTCGGCCGCACCCGGTCGAGCCGCTGTGGAACCAGCCGCCCGCGCCCGACCAGGTCGACCCCGCCGTGCTCAGTGCCCTGCTGCGCCGCCACGGCTGGCTGCGCCGCGGCGGAGCCCCCGGACGCTACGGCCGGTGGACCCCGCCGGGCCCCGGCAGCAGCGGTACGAGTCTGCTGGTGCCGGAGAGCCGGGCCTTCCCCGACTGCGACGACCTGCTCGGCGAGGCCCTCGTCTCCCTCTCCCGCAGCGGCTCGCCCTCGGCCCGCGACGTACTGGTCGGGCTCGCCGTGCCCAGTGACGAGATCCACTGGTGGCGGGACGTGCCGACGGGACCCGTGGACGCGGCGCCCTGGGCCGTC
>CBFHCJ010000455.1:0-5902 GCA_965654005.1 uncultured Streptomyces sp.
CGGCGGACACCGAGAAGTACCCGGAGGCGGAGTACGGCGCGGCGTGGCAGCCGCAGAAGCTCTACTACAACCAGGGCTTCAACCGGCCGCGCACCGAGGCGCTGCACAACGCGATGCTGGAGCGCGGTCTGGAGTCGCCGTACGGGGACTGGCTGAAGCGGTGGGACGAGTTCCAGCGCGCCGAGCGCACGCTGACCACCCACATCCCGTGCGCGGACTTCTTCGAGACCCGCGACAAGGCGCTGATCGCGCACGCCACGCAGATCGACCCCGACGGCGGTTGGTTCCGCGTCCCGATGGAGCTCCAGAAAAAGGTCTGGGCGACGGAGGAGTACGAACTGGCGAAGTCCCTCGTGGACACCTCCCTCCCGGAGGACGACCTCTTTGCGGGCATCCGCTAGCCCTGAGGGACAATGCCTGGCATGAGCGCAAGCGTGAGCGTGGCCGTGACGCACCTCGTCCCGTTGGCCGAGGTCGACCAGAACAAGGTCACCCCCGGTGTCCTCGGGTTCATCGTCTTCGCGGTGATGGCCGTGGCGGTGTGGGGTCTGATGAAGTCGATGAACCGGCAGCTGGGCAGGGTGGACTTCAAGGAGGCGGAGCCCTCCGCGGAGGAAGCCGCGAAGAAGGGCTCGGGCACCGGCAAGGGCGCGCCCAAGGCCCAGCGGGGCTGAGGGGTTCCCGCGCGGCCCCAGGGCCTGTCCGGCGGGCCCTGACCCGTGACGTGATGGGGGGCGCAGGTGTCAGCCCTGCGCCGCCACCGCCACCCCCATCAGCTCCCGTGCGTGGCGTGACGGCACCGTGCCCAGGCGCCAGGCCTGCCGGCCGCCCTCCAGTTTGACGCCCCGCTCCAGCAGGAGCCCGTACGCGGCCACGTGGGTCGTCCCGGCTTCTCGTCGCGCGACGGGTGGTCCGTACGGGACGGGAAGGTCGTCGTACGACAGGCCGGAGCCCTTCGGGCAGGATGGAGGCATGCCGAACCGACTGGCTCATGAAACGTCCCCGTACCTGCTCCAGCACGCTGACAATCCGGTCGACTGGTGGCCCTGGTCGGAAGAGGCGTTCGAGGAGGCGCGGCGGCGAGGGCTGCCGGTGCTGCTCAGTGTCGGCTACTCGAGTTGTCACTGGTGCCATGTCATGGCTCACGAGTCCTTCGAGGACGATCCGACGGCCGCCTATCTGAACGAGCACTTCGTGAACATCAAGGTCGACCGCGAGGAGCGACCGGATGTCGACGCTGTGTACATGGAGGCCGTCCAGGCTGCCACCGGCCAGGGCGGCTGGCCCATGACCGTCTTTCTCACCCCTGACGCCGAGCCCTTCTATTTCGGCACCTACTTCCCGCCCGCCCCCCGGCACGGCATGCCCTCCTTCCTCCAGGTCCTCGAAGGTGTCCGGCGCGCCTGGGCCGACCGCCGGGACGAGGTCACCGAGGTCGCCGGGAAGATCGTCCGGGACCTCGCCCAGCGCGAGATCGGCTACGGCGCCGCGCAGATCCCCGGCGAGGAGGAGCTCGCCCAGGCCCTCCTCGGTCTCACCCGCGAGTACGACCCGCAGCGCGGCGGTTTCGGCGGGGCGCCGAAGTTCCCGCCGTCCATGGTCATAGAGTTCCTCCTCCGCCATCACGCCCGGACCGGCTCCGAGGGTGCCCTCCAGATGGCTCAGGACACTTGCGAGCGCATGGCGCGCGGTGGGATCTACGACCAACTCGGGGGTGGGTTCGCCCGCTATTCCGTCGACCGGGACTGGGTCGTGCCCCATTTTGAGAAGATGCTCTACGATAATGCCCTTTTGTGTCGCGTCTACGCCCACCTCTGGCGTGCCACAGGATCCGAACTCGCCCGTCGGGTCGCCCTCGAGACGGCTGACTTCATGATGCGTGAACTCCGTACCGCCGAGGGCGGGTTCGCCTCCGCCATCGACGCCGACAGTGACGACGGGACCGGGAAGCACGTCGAGGGCGCGTACTACGTGTGGACGCCGCAGCAGCTGGCGGAAGCCCTTGGCACGGACGACGCCGAACTCGCCGCCTCCTGCTTCGGCGTGACCGAGGACGGGACCTTCGAGCACGGCAAGTCCGTCCTTCAACTCCCGCGGAACGAGCGCGTGTTCGACGCCGAGATGGTGGCGTCCATCCGTGAGCGGCTGCTGCGCACGCGGGCGGAGCGCCCCGCCCCCGGCCGCGACGACAAGGTGGTCGCCGCCTGGAACGGCCTCGCCGTCGCCGCCCTCGCCGAGACCGGCGCGTACTTCGACCGCCCCGACCTCGTGGACGCCGCGATCGGTGCCGCCGACCTCCTCGTACGGCTGCACATGGACGAGCACGCCCGTCTCGCCCGTACGTCGAAGGACGGACAAGTGGGCGCTAACGCGGGCGTGTTGGAGGACTACGCCGATGTCGCCGAGGGGTTCCTCGCGCTCGCGTCCGTCACCGGCGAGGGTGTCTGGCTGGAGTTCGCCGGGTTCCTGCTCGACCATGTGCTGACGCGGTTCACCGACGAGAACGGGGCGTTGTACGACACGGCCGCCGACGCCGAGAAGCTGATCCGCCGCCCCCAGGACCCCACCGAGAACGCCACCCCGTCCGGCTGGACCGCCGCCGCCGGTGCCCTCCTGTCGTACGCCGCCCAGACCGGTGCCGAACCCCATCGCGCCGCCGCGGAGAAGGCGTTGGGCGTCGTCAAGGCGCTCGGCCCGCGCGTGCCGCGCTTCATCGGCTGGGGGCTCGCCGTCGCCGAGGCGCTGCTCGACGGGCCGCGCGAGGTCGCGATCGTAGGTCCGGCCCTCGACGATCCCGCCACAAAGGCGTTGCACCGCACGGCACTTCTGGGCACCGCGCCGGGGGCGGTCGTGGCCATGGGTACTTCGGAGAGTGATGAGCTTCCGCTTCTCATCGACCGGCCGATGGTCAACAGTGCGGCGACCGCGTACGTCTGCCGTCACTTCACGTGCGATGCGCCGACCACCGACCCGGAGCGCCTGCGCAGTGCGCTGACCGGCTGAGACGCTCAACGGAACGATCACTACACGCACAGGCGTCAGGCCCGGCTCGGGAACTCGGTCAGGGCGCGCTCCACGATGGCCTCCAGCTGTTCGTGGTGCGCGCCCTTCCAGTACGCGCGCCCGCACTCACGGCACTGGGCGAAGACGTCGTACGACCGCCTGGTGCCGTGTCGGAGCTGGTCGGCGACCTCGTCCTTCGAGGCGTCCTTCAGCAGGCCGTTGCAGGCGGTGCACCGAGTCCACGGGCGCAGCTCGGGCGCGAACCGGTCGAGCACGTCCCGGAGTTGGTCCTCCGGCCGGGTGCTGTAGACGAACGCTCCCGCCCACAGTTCGCGGCGCCGCAGCAGGCCCCGGTCGCGGCTGAGCATGACCCGCTTCTCGGCCGCCGAGCGGGCGGCGAGCGCCGGGTCGCCGATGTCCGTGGACTCGTATGCCGTGTCCACGCCGAGCAGCCGCAGCCGACGGGCCAGCGTGCCGAGGTGGACGTCCAGGAGGAAGCGGAGCGGGGCGCCGGGCACCTGCTGGGGGCGTGCGACGGGGCGTACCTGGACGGATTCACCGGCGGCGGGCACATGGGAGAAGGCGGAGGCGCGGCCGTCCACGAGGAGCGCCCCGACCTCGGTCAGCGGTACGCCCAGCGACTCGACGACGTGACCGAGCGTGGAGGCGCCGTCGGTGACGACCTTCGTGGCCTGCCCGCGCCGCCCGTGCGGGACGAAGAGCCCCAGCTCGGGGGCGAAGCCGACGTGGATCTCCGGTCCGTTCACCAGGCCAGGATGGCATGGAGAGGGGTCAGGAGGCTTCTGATTTCCGCCGCTGGAGGCCGCGCTCCAGGACGTCCAGCGCGCACCATGTCGCGGCTCCTTCGGCAGGGTCCGGGTTCCTGGCATGGTCGGCGCCCGACGACAGAAAAGGCCGCGGCAGCGAGCCGCGGCCTTGGGAAACAGGCTGATCCAGGGCTATGCGTGCTGGTACGCCACCAGCGAGATGCCGACGTAGTGGACGACGAAGGCGGCGAGCGTGAGGGAGTGGAAGACCTCGTGGAAGCCGAACCAGCGCGGTGACGGGTTCGGCCGCTTGATCCCGTAGACCAGGCCCCCGACGCTGTAGAGCAGTCCGCCGACGATCACGAGAACCAGGACGGCGATCCCGCCGGTGCGCATGAAGTCCGGGAGAAAGAACACGGCCGCCCAGCCCATCGCCAGGTAGCAGGGGGTGTAGAGCCAGCGTGGGGCGCCGACCCAGAAGACCCGGAAGACGATCCCGGCCGCCGCCGCGCCCCAGATGCCCCACAGCAGCCACCGCCCCTTCGCGCCTGGCAGGAGCAGCAGTGTCAGCGGGGTGTAGGTGCCCGCGATGATCAGGAAGATGTTGGCATGGTCGAGCCGGCGCAGTACGCCGTCCATGCGCGGGCTCCAGTTGCCGCGGTGGTAGAGCGCGCTGACGCCGAAGAGCAGGCAGGCCGTGAGGACGTAGATCCCGCAGGCGATCCGCCCGCGCGTCGAGTCCGCGAGGGCCGTGAGCACCAGGCCTGCCACGAGGACGGCCGGGAACATCCCGAGGTGCAGCCAGCCGCGCAGCTTCGGCTTCACCGTGTCGGGGAGGGAGAGCGCGACGGGACCGCGGCCGGCTGCCGGCGAGTCCGTGGGCGCGTCGGGGACGGACGCAGTCATGCGCGGCATGGTACCTACGGAACCGTAAGTTACGGATCAAAGTGCGACCGATATCACCCGGGCTGTCCGGCCTGTGCGTATGCGATGCCACCGCAAAAAATCTTCCAGCCAAACGCTACGTGCACGCAAAGAAACGCGGTCACACGTGGCGATCCTCACTCCGCTCAGCTGTGCCGTCCTCTGGACAGATGCGCAATCTCGTCGGAGGATCAAATGAGTGTCGTCGGCACCGGATGAGCGGCTACGAAGCATCCGGGTCGCAGCCCCCACGGGGCAGTCAATAAAAAACCCCTCTTCTAGGAGCAATCGTGGCGCGCGACATCGCGGCTCCCTCAACCGTCCCCACCCAGCACAAAGACCTGATCTCGTGGGTCAACGAGATCGCTGAACTGACGCAGCCGGACAGCGTGGTCTGGTGTGACGGATCCGAGGCCGAATACGAGCGCCTGTGCGAGGAGCTCGTCCGCAAGGGCACGTTCAAGAAGCTCGACCCGATCAAGCGCCCGAACTCCTACTACGCTGCCTCGGACCCGACCGATGTCGCCCGGGTCGAGGACCGGACGTTCATCTGCTCCGAGAAGGAGCAGGACGCGGGCCCGACCAACCACTGGAAGGCCCCCGGCGAGATGCGGGAGATCTTCCAGGGCGAGAAGGGCCTGTTCCGCGGCTCGATGCGTGGGCGCACGATGTACGTCGTGCCCTTCTGCATGGGCCCGCTCGGCTCCTCGCTCTCCGCGATCGGCGTCGAGATCACCGACTCCGCGTACGTCGCCGTCTCGATGCGCACCATGACGCGCATGGGCCAGGCGGTCCTGGACGAACTCGGCTCCGAGGGCTTCTTCGTCAAGGCCGTGCACTCCCTGGGAGCCCCGCTGGAGCCCGGCCAGGAGGATGTCCCCTGGCCCTGCAACCAGACCAAGTACATCTCGCACTTCCCCGAGAGCCGCGAGATCTGGTCGTACGGCTCCGGCTACGGCGGCAACGCGCTGCTCGGCAAGAAGTGCTACGCCCTGCGCATAGCCTCCGTCATGGCGCGTGACGAGGGCTGGCTGGCCGAGCACATGCTGATCCTCAAGCTGACGCCGCCGCAGGGCGAGTCGAAATACGTGGCCGCGGCCTTCCCCTCCGCCTGCGGCAAGACCAACCTCGCCATGCTGGAGCCGACGGTATCCGGCTGGACGGTCGAGACGATCGGCGACGACATCGCGTGGATGCGGTTCGGCGAG
>CBFHCJ010000456.1:0-5879 GCA_965654005.1 uncultured Streptomyces sp.
CCGGAGATCGCGTCGAGCTTGCGCTGAATGGCGTGCTCCGCTCGCATCTCCGAGTTCTTGAGCAGGGCGAGGAGAAGGAGGGTGACCGCGGTCATCGCCCCTCCGGCGAACACGAGCCAGTGCAGGGGCAGCCCCGCGAAGTGGGAGGCGACGAAGAAGGCGACGAAGGCCAGGCAGATCAGGAAGAACAGCGGCGAGCTCGTCAAGTTGGAGGCTTTCTCCGCCAGTTCCTCGAACATGCCGCGCTCGGGGCCACCGCGATGGGCCGGACTCTTGAAGGTCATGGAGGAAGGCTTACCCCGCTCCTGGGTCCGCGGCGGGCGGACGTACGGCTGACCGGGTGCTACCCGGTGGTACCGGAGTGCGCGGCCGAGGGATCCTTGAGCGCGGTGATCGCAGCCGCCAGCTCCTGTCGCACCGGTCCGGGCGGGGCGTCGCCATTGACGGCCGCCACCAGGTCCTCGGCGACGTGGTGCAGCTTCGTGTTGGTGTTCTGGGAGACGGTGACCAGCACACCCCAGGCGTCCTGGGCGCTCAGCGCGAAGGACGCCATGAGGACTCCGCGGGCCAGGTCGATCACCGGCCGGGTCTGCATGGCCCGCCTGAGCTGGACGAGCTCGATGCGCAGATCCCGGTCGCAGGCGTCGGGTCGGCCAGCCTCCGTGGAGGGGCCGTCCGCCCCTCCGAGGTGCATGTCGTGGCCGTTCACCACGGTCGGGGCGGTGGTGCCGGCCAGGACGAACAATGATCGCGTGCCGGTCAGGGTGAGCAGCCTGTCGACGGCGGGGCAGGTCGCGCGGAGCAGCAGGGTCTTGGCGTCCTCCAGGGCGCGTCGGCGGACGCTGAGGAGGACGTTGAGGCCGGAGCAGTCGCAGAAGTCCACCCGGGAGAGATCGAGATCGACGCCGCTCACCGAGTGGCGCAGGGCGTCGCGCAGGGCGTTGTGCAGTGCCTGCTCCGTGTCGATGTCGAGATCGCCCGCCACCGTCACGGCCATCCGGTCCCCGTCGGGGTGCGTGTCCACGGTCAGACAGGGCGGCAGCAGTTGCTGCGGAGGGTCGGCCGGTGCCACACGAACGGCCTCGTCCCGGATCTCGGGCCCGGGACGTACGCGCTCCTCCATGGCAGCCTCCCGAGTTCGCCCGCACGCGGCCCCGCCCTCAGACTCAGCCCGTCGTACGTCACATGTCAAGGGATGCATGAATCCTGATTCGTCTTTTTGTATTCACGAAAGTTGGTGCCTATCCTCGGTGCATGGGTGGAGTGCCTGAGTCGCGAACGGGGTGGACGTTCCTCACCAATCATGCGCGCGTACTGGCGGCCATCGCCGAGAACCAGAGCACGCGCATTCGGGATATCGCGGCCCGTTGCCGACTGACGGAGCGCGCCGTCCAGAAGATCATTTCCGATCTGGAACAGGACGACTACCTCACTCACACCCGCGAGGGGCGTACCAACGCATACCACATTAAACCGGGCAAGCGGCTGAGGCACCCGGCGGAGGCGAGCCTGAACGTGTCCGACCTGCTCGCTCTTCTGGTACGGCATGACGCCCAGCGCATCGGCGAACACATAGAGTAACAGGGCTGCTTTCGTGTGCACCGGGGTACTCGCAAGTACCGGTCACCGAGAGGAGCCCGAAAGTGAGCACCGTAACAGGCAGTAAGATCGTGGTCACGGGTGCCACCGGCAATGTGGGCACCAGCCTCGTGCGTCTGCTCGCCGAGGACCCGGACGTCCAGAGCGTACGGGGCCTGGCGCGCCGCACCCCCGACCTGGGCCCGGACGGCGTGGAGTGGTCGGAGGTCGACCTCGCCTCGGAGCAGGTCGATCTGCTGAAGGAGTTCGCGGGCGCCGACGCGGTCGTGCACCTGGCGTGGGCGTTCCAGCCGACACACGATCCCGTCGCGACCTGGCGGACCAACGTGCTCGGCGGCATCCGGGTCTTCGAGGCCGTCGCCGCCGCCAAGGTGTCGACGCTGGTCCACGCGTCGTCGGTCGGCGCGTACTCCCCGGGACCCGAGGACCGTGCCGTCGACGAGTCCTGGCCGACCCACGGCTGGCCCGACGCCGCCTACACCCGGGAGAAGGCCTATCTGGAGCGAACGCTCGATGCCTTCGAGCACGAGCATCCAGGCATCCGGGTCGTACGGATGCGGCCCGCGTTCCTGTTCAAGCGCGAGTCGGCGAGCGAGCAGCGGCGCATCTTCGCCGGACGGTTCCTGCCCGGACCGCTGGTCCGGCCGGAACTGCTGCCGTTCCTGCCGGACATCCCAGGACTGCGGGTCCAGGCCCTGCACACCGACGACGCGGCCCGCGCCTACCAACTCGCCCTCCACGGTGACGTCCGGGGCGCCTTCAATCTGGCCGCCGAGCCGCCCCTCGACGCCGCCGTCCTGGGCGAACTGCTCGGTTCGCGCCCCCTACGGCTGCCCCGCACCGCGGTACGGTCCGCGATCGCCGCCGCCTGGGGTCTGCATCTGCTGCCCGCCTCCCCGCACCTCTTCGACGCGGTGCTGCGACTGCCGCTCATGGACTGCGCGCGGGCGCACACCGAGCTGGGCTGGCGGCCGGAGCGGACGGCGACCGAGGTCCTGGAGGAGTTTTTGCAGGGGCTGCAGGAGGGCGCCGGTGCGCGGACAGCGCCACTGGAGGGGCGCAAGGTCGGCTGACATGCCTGTTTGAGGGGCACCGATCACGAAACCCCGTCATGGCCCGACGGTGCAGGAAGGCGGTCACCATCCATGGCCCTCACATCCCGCAACGACACCTCCGTCCCCGTCCGCGGGGCGGGAACCGCGCTGGACGTCGCCTCGCTGGACGTGGCCGGGCTGGAAGCGGCCCTGCGCGACGCGGTGCACGCCGAGATCCGCTTCGACACGGGCAGCAAGGGCGCCTACGCGACCGACGGGTCCAACTACCGCCAGGTCCCCATCGGCGTCGTCGTCCCGCGCCATGTGGAGGCCGGTGCCCGGGCGGTCCGGGTGTGCGCGCGGTTCGGTGCTCCGGTCCTGTCCCGTGGCGGTGGGACCAGCCTGGCCGGTCAGACGACCAACACGGCCGTGATCATCGACTGGACCAAGTACTGCCACGCCCTCGTGTCGGTCGATCCCGACGCACGCACCTGTGTCGTGGAACCGGGACTGGTCCTGGACGAGCTCAACCGGCAACTGTCCGACCACCGCCTCCAGTTCGGGCCGAAGCCGTCGACACACAGCCACTGCGCGCTCGGCGGCATGATCGGCAACAACTCGTGCGGGGCCTCGGCGCAGGCGTACGGCAAGACCGTGGACAACGTACGCCGTCTGGAGGTCCTCACCTACGACGGTGCGCGCATGTGGGTGGGACCGACGTCGAGGGCCGAACGTGCCGAGATCGCGGCGGAGGGTGGCCGCCGGGCCGAGATCTACGCCGGCCTCGACCGTATCGTCACCGAGTACCTGGCGGACGTACGGCGCGGCTACCCGAAGATCCCGCGCCGCGTCTCCGGCTACAACCTGGACTCACTGCTGCCGGAGAACGGCTTCGACGTGGCCAAGGCCCTGGTCGGCAGCGAGGGCACCCTCGTGACGGTGCTGCGGGCCGAACTCGACCTGGTGCCGGTGCCGCCGTGCCAGTCGCTGCTGGTGCTCGGCTACGACGACATCTGCCGCGCCGCCGACGACGTACCGAATCTGCTGGGGCACTGCTCGCCCAGCCAGCTGGAGGCGCTGGACGACCGGATGGCGCAGCTCATGCGGGAGGAGCACGCCTACCTCGATTCCCTCAACGCGCTTCCCGAGGGCGACAGTTGGCTACTGGTTCAGTTCAGCGGCGACAGCCAGGACGATGTCGACGAGCAGGCGCACGCGCTGCTGCGTGCGGTCGGCCGCGACGAGAAGGAAGTCACCGTGGCCTTCTCCGACGACCCCGAGCGCGAGCAGAAGATGCTCAAGGCCCGCGAGGCGGGTCTCGGGGTGACCGCGCGGCCCCCGGACGACCGGGAGACCTGGGAGGGCTGGGAGGACTCCGCCGTCCCGCCGGAGCGCCTGGGCGACTATCTGCGCGACCTGAAGAACCTCTTCGACGACTTCGGCTACGACCACCCGTCGCTGTACGGGCACTTCGGTCAGGGCTGCGTGCACACCCGCATCCCGTTCGGGCTGAAGACCGCCGAGGGGGTCGCGGACTTCCGACGCTTCGTGGAGCGTGCCGCCGACCTCGTGGTGTCCTACGGCGGATCCCTGTCGGGGGAGCACGGGGACGGCCAGTCCCGGGGCGAACTGCTGACCCGTATGTTCGGCGAGCGGCTCGTTACCGCCTTCGGCGAACTCAAGGCCCTGTTCGACCCGGGCAACCGCATGAACCCCGGCAAGGTCGTCGATCCGAACCCGGTCGACGGGCAGCTGCGCCTGGGGCCCGCCTGGCGACCCGCCACCGTGCGGACGCACTTCGGCTACCCGGAGGACGAACACTCCTTCACCCGCGCCGTGATGCGCTGCGTCGGCATCGGCAACTGCCGCAGCCACCACGGGGGCGTGATGTGCCCGTCCTACCGGGCCACCCAGGAGGAGGAGCACTCCACGCGCGGCCGGGCGCGGCTGCTGTTCGAGATGCTCGACGGCCACGCGGACTCCGCGATCACCGACGGCTGGCGCTCCACGGAGGTCCGTGACGCCCTGGACCTCTGCCTGGCGTGCAAGGGCTGCAAGTCGGACTGCCCCACCGGCGTCGACATGGCGACGTACAAGGCCGAGTTCCTCGCCCACCACTACTCGGGCAGGCCCCGCCCGGCCGCCCATTACTCCATGGGCTGGCTGCCGGTGTGGGCCCGGCTGTCCCGACTCGCCCCGTCGGTCGCCAACAGCGTGCTCTACGCGCCCGGCCTGGCCGGCGTCGGTAAACGGCTGGCCGGTGTGGACGGCGCGCGCCAGGCCCCGGTGTTCGCGCGGGAGTCCTTCCTGCAGTGGTGGCGGGCGCACGGCACCGACGAGCCGGAGCCCGGCGACGCGAGCGCGGTGGTGCTGTGGCCCGACACCTTCAGCACGTACTTCCACCCGGCGATCGCGCGGTCGGCCGTCCGTGTACTGGAGGACGCCGGCTTCCGCGTCGCCGTACCCACCAGGTCCGTGTGCTGCGGACTGACCTGGATCTCCACCGGTCAACTGACCGTGGCGAAGCGGGTTCTGAGGCGTACGCTCGACGTACTGCGCCCATGGATCGAGGCGGGCACCCCCGTCATCGGCCTCGAACCGTCCTGCACCGCCGTGTTCCGGGCGGACGCGCCCGAGCTGATGCCGGCCGATCAGGACGTGCAGCGCCTGGCCGGGCGGTTCCGCACCTTCGCGGAGCAACTGGTCCACCATGCGCCCGAGGACTGGCAGCCGCCCGTGCTGACCCGGCGGGCGACGGTGCAGACGCACTGTCACCAGCACGCGATCATGCACGACGGCCCCGACCGTGAACTGATGCGCCGCGCCCACATCGACGCCGACGTCCTCGACGAGGGCTGCTGCGGGCTCGCAGGCAACTTCGGATTCGAACGCGGCCACCACGAGGTGTCCATGGCCGTCGCGGAACAGGGAGTCCTGCCCGCTGTCCGCGCGGCCACGCCCTCCAGCCTGCTCCTCGCGGACGGCTTCAGCTGCCGTACCCAGATCGAACAGGGCCGCACGGGCCGCAGGGCCCTGCATCTGGCCGAGGCACTGGCGCTGGGCCTGGACGGAGCTCTGCCGGCAGAGTTGCCCGAGCGACTCGCACAGCGCCCCGACCGGCCCTCGCGCGTGAGCAGTTGGGCGACCACCGCCGTCGTCGCCGCGCTGACGGCGGCCCCCGCAACGGCGGGCGCCCGCCGCCGGCGACGCCGTGCGGAGCCGGGGAGGACGCATGGGTCGTAGGGC
>CBFHCJ010000457.1:0-5877 GCA_965654005.1 uncultured Streptomyces sp.
TTTTGGTTAGAGCAGCTGACTCTTAATGAGCGGGTCCGGGGTTCGTTTCCCTGGCGTCGCACGTTGGCTATGGCGTGGCGTGTTCGGGTAATGTGCGAACCGGCCTCGCCATCTCTGTTTCTGCGCGGCTTCGCCACGCGTTCCGGGGGCTTCGCCGCCCACGCCCCCATATCTGGCATAGTGCAGTGATCGCCTGGCCTGGAGCCGCAGTCCCTCACGGGACGGCGCCGTGGCCGCCCGGCCCAGAACCACACCTCTCACCTGACACCCGTCTTGCCCCTCAGCCTCATGGCACCCGTCAGCACAACGGGGGCAAGGGACCCACAGCACTCGAAAGCACGCTCTGCACACCGACGAACCGGAGCCGGTCCCTCGCCACACCGGTCACACTCACCCCCTCATGATCCGCACCGTCCACGCCCCCGTGGCCGTCCTGTCCTCCACCTCCACCCGCACCCCCGCCCCCGGCACCGTGAAGCTCTCCCCCACGCCCACGGGGGCGTCCGCCAGGGCCGGGTAGACCGAGTTGTCCGGGCACGCCGAGGTGTGCGGGTGGGCGTCGACGACCTCGATCGGGCCGCCGCCGGACTCCGTCTCACCGCGGACCCGGTAGACGAGGACCCCCTGGCTGCAGACCGACCCGTCGTTCCCCACCGCCCCGCGCGCCTCGATGGCGAGCACGCTGTCGGCCCCCGTCCGCACCACCGCCAGCTTGGTGCCGCGCCCCGAACCGAACGCCTGCACCCCGGGACCGAGGGCCCCCACCACGCCCGCACCCCCGGTGGTGCCCGCGTTCACCGGCACCTGCGGCACCCCGGTCGGTCCCGTGTCCAGCGATTCCAGAGTCAGCCGCGCGCCCGCCGCGCCCCGTACGCACACCACCTGACTGTCGTCCAGCCACCCCAGCTTCCACTTGTGCCAGGCGAACAGGTCGGGCGCCAGTCCGAACTGGCTGCCCATGAGGTCCCAGTCGCCGACGTACGTGTCCCAGTCGCCCTTGCCGTCGGTGGGGCGATGGTAGAGGTCGGGCAGATCGAAGACGTGGCCCGTCTCGTGCGCCAGGACGAGCCGGTCCGGCGGGTGCTTCTCGAAGACCGTGACCACCCGGCGGATGTCCTTGCCGTCCACCCTCAGCGGCGTGTCGAGATTGACCACCTTCGTGGCGTCAGAGTCGACGCCCGGCGCGTCCGGATCGGCCACGAGGTACACGACGTCGTACCGCGAGAAGTCGACGTCCCTGTCCGCGACGGCGAGCGCGTCGCGCAGATACGCGGCCCGCCGCTCGGCACTCCAGTCGCGCCGTATGGCGTACGAGGTGGACGGGTGGGGCATCCGGATCCAGTGGCGCAGCGGATGCGGGTGCAGGGTGAACCGGCCGTAGGAGGCGCGTTCGAAGAAGCGGCTGGTGGCCGGGAAGTAGTCCGCGGTCAGCTGTGCCGGGGTGGTGGTGGGCGCCGAGTCCGGGAAGGACAGGAAGACCATGACCGCGTCGAGCGCGTGGGTGGGGCGCGTGTAGGCGGAGTTCCAGGTGTCGACGCCCTCCGAGTGGTGCGCCTGGCTGCGCTTCAGCTCACAGGGCGCCGCGCGGGATTCGGCGAGCGCGGGGCCCGTGACGAGCGAGGTCGCGGCCAGCGCCGTCATCGACGTGGCCACGGCCGCGGTCCTGCGCACGATGGGTCCCCCACTCCGCACGAGCCCCCTCAGGGCATCGCGGGTGAACCCCTTGCGGGGGAGCGGACGCGGCACGGCGACCTCCGGGTGCGGTTCTGGGAACTCCGCACCCAGCCTTGTCCTACTTGTAGGACTACGTCCTGTTTGCCTGCCCCGGAAGGGTGAGAAGCCCTCAGTCGGGGGAAAGGCCAGAAGGAGGCCACGGCGGTCGGGGGAGGGGCAGTGGAGGACGGGAGCGCAGAACGGCGCACGAGCGCTGAGGGGGCGGCCGACGTGCGCCGACGCCCCCAATACTCACGGAACGTCACAACCACGGGCGGCCTGATAGACCGGGGTCCGACGCGGGCAGAAACGGTCCGTCAGAACATGTGCTCGTTCCGGGAGACTGGACAGCGGCTGGTAGGCCTTCGGGTCAGCCTCTATGATCGGCACACTTTCCTGCACGAACACGACTTGTACGGCCGCTCACCTTGCGGCCGTCGACCCCGACGAGACCCACGAGATCCGTACGAAGAACGAGTGCACTGCGGGAGCGAGCGGTGAGCGGAACGTCCGAAGGGCCGACGCCCGCGGCAGACCTCGTCAGCCCGGTCGTCACAGAAAGCTACGATCCCACGTCATCCGGCACGTCCGAGCCGCTGCCCCTCCCCGGGGCGGATCCGCTCGAGCCTGCCGCCGAGCCACCGCCCCTGTCCCTCACCAATGGGACCCAACCCCCGTCCTTGGACGCCGCGTTCAGCGTGGCGCCGCTCGCCATGGCCGTCGTCGACCGGGAGGGCCTGGTCGTCACCGCCAACGAGACCATGGGCTCGCTGTTCGGCACCGGCACCGGCACGGAGGGACTGGTCGGCAAGGTCGCCGCCGACCTGGTGGACCTGTCCTCCGACGCCCGCACCTGGCACGCCTACCGCGAGGTGCTGCGCGGCCGCCAGGCCCGGCTGCGCAGCACGCGCCGCCTCAAACACCCCGACGGGCACTCCCTCTGGGTCCAGGTGACGGTCACCCCGCTGCCCGAGGCCGAGAAGGCCGCGCTCCTCTCGGTCACCGACATCAGCGCACGCCGTGAACTCCAGGCTCGGCTGAGGCACTTGCAGATGCACGACCCGGTGACCCGGCTGCCCAACCGCACACTGTTCTTCGAACGCCTGTCGGCCGCGCTGGAGGCGGAGTCGTACGAGGAGAGCGGCACCGGCCGGATCGGGCTGTGCTACCTGGACCTCGACGGCTTCAAGGCGGTCAACGACACCCTCGGCCATCGCGTCGGCGACCGGCTGCTCGCGGCGGTCGCGCAGCGCCTGACACGCTGCGCGGAGGAAGTGGGCTGCGCACGGCCCACCACTCCCCTGGTGGCCAGGCTGGGCGGCGACGAGTTCGCGCTGCTGGTGGAGGACTCGACGGGCACCGACCAACTCGCCGAGCTGGCCGAGTCGGTGCTCAAGGCGCTCCAGGCGCCGTTCGACCTGTCGGGCCGGCGCCTGTCGGTCTCGGCGTCCATCGGTGTCGTGGAGCGGCACGCGGCCGGGACGACGGCGACGGGTCTTATGCAGGCCGCCGATACGACGCTGTATTGGGCGAAGGCCGACGGCAAGTCCCGCTGGACCCTCTTCGACCCGGAGCGCAACGCCCACCGCATGACCCGCCAGGCCCTCTCCTCCGGTCTGCGCCCGGCCATCGAGCGGGGTGAATTCGCCCTGGAGTACCAGCCGTTGGTGGGCATGGAGGACGGACGGGTGCGCGGGGTCGAGGCGCTGGTGCGCTGGCACCACCCCCAGTTCGGCACGTTGACGCCGAATCGGTTCATCGGATTGGCGGAGGAGGACGGCTCGATCGTCCAGCTGGGGCGCTGGGTGCTGAAGACCGCCTGCCGTCAGGCCCGCCGCTGGCAGCTGGACCGCCCGGAAGAGCCGCCGATCTTCGTCAGCGTGAACGTCGCGGTGCGTCAGGTCTGGGACTCCGACTTGGTGGCCGATGTGGCGGGCACTCTCGCGGAGACCGGACTCGCCCCGAATCTACTGCAGTTGGAGCTCACCGAGTCCGCGGTCATGGGCTCGGCGGGCCGCCCGCTGCAGGCACTCCAGGCGCTCAGCGACATGGGGGTGCGCATCGCGATCGACGACTTCGGCACGGGCTACTCGAACCTCGCCTACCTCAGCCGGCTGCCGGTGTCGGTGCTGAAGCTGGACGGCTCGTTCGTCCGCGGCTTCCAGTACGAGGGAACGGAGGCGCATCCCAACCCCGCCGACGAGGTCATCGTCGAGGCCATGATCCACCTCGCCCACCGGCTGGGCCTGACGGTCACCGCCGAGTGCGTGGAGACCTCCGCGCAGGCCACGCGGCTGCGCCGGATCGGCTGCGACACCGGCCAGGGGTGGCTGTACTCACGGCCGGTGCCGCCGGATCGTATCTCCGAGCTGGTGGAGACGGAGGCCTGCCGCCGGCCCTGAACGACGGGAGGGTGCCGTCCCCCATGAGAGCCGTCCTCCAACGGCAACGGCACCCTCCCGCACTTCACTCGGTCGGCAACCCGTAGGCGTCCGCGATCAGTTCGTACGAGCGCAGGCGTACGTCGCTGCTGTGGGCGTTGGACGTGAGCATCAACTCGTCGGCGCCGGTGCGCTTGTGGAGGCCGTCGAGGCCGGAGCGGACCTCGTCCGGCGTGCCGTGGACGACGTTGGAGGTCCAGGTCTCGAGGAACTCCTCTTCCAGCGGGCTGAATTCGTACGCCTCCGCCTCCTCCGGGGTGGGGACGAGACCGGGACGGCCCATGCGCAGGCGGAGCATGTTCAAGGCGGCGGCCCGCACCTGGCGGCGGGCCTCCTTCTCGTCGTCGGTGGCGAGCGCGGCGACGCCGATGAGGGCGTACGGGGCGTCGAGGACCTCGGACGGGCGGAAGGACTCGCGATACAGGTCGAGCGCCGGGATGGTGTTGTGCGCCGAGAAGTGGTGGGCGAAGGCGAACGGCAAACCGAGCATGCCCGCCAGTCGGGCGCTGAAGCCGGAGGAGCCGAGCAGCCAGACCGGCGGGCGGTGCGGGGACTGGACGCCGCCCGGGGAGGTGGCCTGGATGGGGCCCGGGACCGCGTGGACACGGGAGTACGGGTGGCCCTCCGGGAAGTCGTCGTCGAGGAATCGGGTCAGCTCGGCGAGTCGCTCGGGGAAGTCGTCGGCGCCCTCGTTGAGGCTCTCGGTACGGCGCAGGGCGGCGGCCGTGGCGCCGTCCGTGCCCGGGGCGCGGCCCAGACCGAGGTCCACGCGGCCGGGGGCCATGGCCTCCAGCGTGCCGAACTGCTCCGCGATCACCAGCGGGGCGTGGTTCGGCAGCATCACGCCACCCGAGCCGAGGCGGATGCGGTCCGTGTGGGCGGCGAGGTGGGCCAGGATCACGGCGGGCGAGGAGGAGGCCACGCCCGGCATGGAGTGGTGCTCGGCGACCCAGAAGCGGTGGAAGCCGCGGGACTCCGCGAGCCGGGAGAGCGCGACGCTGGTGCGCAGGGCGTCGGAGGCGGTGCGTCCGGCGCCCACGGTGACCAGGTCCAGTACGGAGAGGGGAACGGGTGCGGTGCCCCGTACCGTGCCTCGGATCTCGTCCACCGGGGTGCCTCCTGTGTGCGCGTACGTGTCCTCGTACTCCTCACGCACCTAACAGGAGGCAGTCCCCGCTTCATTCCCGGTGGTCGGAGGAGGCCACTTCCGGTGGTCGGGGAAGGCATTGCCGGTGGTCGGAGAGGACCACTGCCGGCGATCGAAGAAGCCAATCCCCCTTGGTCCGCGACGGCCACTCCTGTTGGTCCGCGACGGCCACTCCAGTTGGTCCGCGACGGCCACTCCGTGCGTCCGCGACGGCCACTCCGTGCGTTCGCTGACGCCCGTCACACCTGCACGATCGGCTCCTTCGTGAACAGCGTCCCCAGCTCCGGCGCGTTCACCCGGCGGTCCACCAGGCGCAGGGCCTCCCACACCGTGACCTGGTTCGCCGTGAGCACCGGCTTGGCCAGCTCCGTCTCCAGGGCCGTCAGGTGCGCGGCCGTGTGGAGCGCCGTGTCCGGGAGCAGTACCGCGTCGGCGTCCGTGTGATCGCCCTCGCGCGCCAGGCTAATGAGGTCGCCCCCGCGCATTAACTGACAGGACACGCTATGGCTCTCCCCTGGCTTACGCTTTCAGCTGCACGTCATCTTCATCTTTCTGCCCAGGGGTTGTTAAAAAAGC
>CBFHCJ010000458.1:0-5873 GCA_965654005.1 uncultured Streptomyces sp.
CGTCCATGATCTCGTCGCGCATCGACTCGTCGAGGTTTCCGGTGGGTTCGTCGGCGAGCAGCACCTTCGGCTGTTTCACCAGCGCGCGGGCGATCGCGACGCGCTGCTGCTGACCGCCCGACATCTCGCTCGGCAGATGCCCGAGCCGCTCGCCGAGACCGACCGACTCCAGGGCCTCGGCGGCCCGTTCGCGGCGCTCCTTGCCCTTCACACCGAGGGGTACGAGGGCGGTCTCGACGTTCTCCTGAGCGGTGAGCGTGGGGATGAGGTTGAAGCTCTGGAAGACGAAGCCGATGTTCTCGCTGCGCACCTTGGTGAGCTTGGCCTCGGAGAGCCTGGCGAGGTCGATGCCGTCGAGTTCGATGCTGCCGGAGCTCGGCTTGTCGAGTGCGCCGAGCATCTGCAGCAGCGTGGACTTGCCGCCGCCGGTGGGGCCCTGGATGACGAGCCGGTCGCCGTCGCCGATGGTGAGGTCGACGCCGTCCAGCGCGTTGATGGTCTCCTTGCCCCGCGTGTAGCGCTTGGTGACGCCTCTGAGTTCGTACATGGGTCCAACTCCTGGGATGTATGGGGCTTGGGGCCTTCCGTCACGACCGGCCCCGGGCCGCGCGGTGAACGGGCGGGTGCTACTCGACGCGGCGCAGGGCGTCCGCCGGGCGCAGCCGGGAGGCGCGCCAGCCGCCGAAGGCGCCGGCGATCAGACCGCCGGCCAGAGCGAGCGCGACCGCGAGAGCGATGGTGGTGAGGCTGACCGGCGCGGTGAGCGCGACCTCCAGGGTCTTGGCGGCCTGGCGACCCGCGCCACCGCCGCCGAAGCCGCCGCGACCGGCGCCACCACCGAAGCCACCACCACCGCCACCGAAGCCACCACCACCACCGAAGCCACCACCACCGCCGCCGAGCTGGGCCTGCAGCGTCGGGCTGATCGCCGTGACGGCGTACGCGCCCGCCAGGCCGAGCGCGATGCCGAGGGCTCCGCCCACCAGACCGTTGACGACGGCCTCGCCGACCACCTGCCGGGTCACCCGGCCCGACTTCCAGCCCAGCGCCTTGAGCGTGCCGAACTCGCGCACCCGGCGGGAGACGGCGGAGGAGGTGAGCAGGCCGGCGACCAGGAACGCGGCCACGAGCACCGCGATGGACAGCCACTTGCCCACGTTGGTGGCGAGGCTGGAGGCGGTCGACAGCGAACCGGAGACGGTGTTCGCGAGGTCGGCGGAGGTGGTGACCGTGGTCCCCGAGATGTTCTTCTGGATGGTCTTCTTGACGCTGTCGATCTTCTGCGAGTCGGTCGCCTTGACGTAGATCGTGGTGACCTTGTCCTTGGCGTCGGCGAGCGTCTGGGCCTGCTGCAGCGGGATGTAGAGGTTGGCCGCCGAGTCACCGCTGTCGGCCGTGGCGATGCCGATGACCGTGAACGTGACACCCTTGATGGTGACGGTGCTGCCGGCCTTGAGCTTGTTCTCACTGGCGTAGGCCGAGTCCGCGACGGCGACCTTGCCGTTCGTCTCCGACGTCTTGAAGGTACGGCCGCTGGTGATCTTCGAGGAGGTCAGCGGGCCGAGGGCGGGCTTGGTGACGTCGGTGCCGTAGACGGAGTAGTTGTTGACGTCGAAGTTGGCGCCACCGCCTTCGACACGGCCCTGGCTCTGGCCGGTGGCGCCGCCGCCCCACCTGCCGCCCTGCCGGCCGCTGTTCTGGTTCTGCTTGAACTGGCCCTGCGTGAACTGGCCACTGATCTTGATGACTCGGAGGCTGAGCCCGCCCACGGCGTCCGCCACGCCGCTCTGCGAGCCGACCTTGCCGACCGTGCTGCTCGCCAGCGTCTGGAACCCCTGGACCATGACGCGGTCGCTGCTCTGCGTCGCGCCTGAGTCGTCGCTGCGGGCGCCGAAGTTGAAGCGCGGCCTCTGCGAGCCGTCCGACGCGGGGGCGGCCGCCTTGGTGACGGTCATGTCGGTGCCGAGGCCGTACAGCGACTGCAGAACCTTGTCCTGCGCCATCCCCATCCCCGAGGACACGGAGTTGACCACGATGACAAGTGCGATGCCCAGCGCGAGCCCGGAGGCGACGACGAGTGCCGCCTTTCTCCGGCGGCGCAGTTCGCGCCTCAGGTAGGTGAAGAACATGGTCGCAAGCTAGGGAAGCACCCTGATGAACCCATAAGCCGGACATAAGAGAACGATGAGAAGCCTGTGTCCGGGCGAGAGTTGAGCTGTACGCAGGCTCGGAGGGAACGCCCCCGGGGACGCACCGATGCCGCCGCTGCCCGTGGTGGGGCGCAGTCGGCGGCATCGGGGTGAGGCGTCGGCGTTCGGCGGGTCAGACGGCCGAACCCGCCTTCCACTGGGCCCAGTCCATGTTCCAGCCGTTGAGGCCGTTGTCCGGGGCGACCGTCTTGTCGCCGGTGTTGGACACGACCACGACGTCACCGATGAGCGAGTGGTCGTACATCCACGCGGCCGGCGTGCTCGGGTCGTTCGCGCCCTTCTCGTCCTGCATGCCGACGCAGCCGTGACTGGTGTTGACGCTGCCGAAGACGGACGGCGAGCCCCAGTAGTTGCCGTGGAGGAAGGTGCCGGACGTGGTCAGGCGCATGGCGTGCGGCACGTCCTTGATGTCGTACTCGCCCTTGCCGTCGGAGTCCGTGAAGCCGACCGTCGCGCCGTTCATCCGGGTCTGGGTGAACTTCTCGGAGATCACCATCCGGCCCTCGTACGTGGTGTGCTCGGGCGCGCCTGCGGAGATCGGGATGGTCTTGATGACCTTGCCGTCCTGCGTGACCTTCATCTGCTTGGTCTTCGCGTCGACGTACGAGACCTGGTTACGGCCGATCTTGAAGGTGACCGTCTTCTGCTGCACGCCGTACACGCCGCTCGCGCCCTCGACGCCGTCGAGGTTGAGCTTCAGGGTGACGGTGGAGCCTTCCTTCCAGTACTGCTCGGGCCGGAAGTCGAGCCGGTTGGCGCCGAACCAGTGCCCGACGACCTCCTGGCCGCTGGTGGAGCTGACGGTGATGCCCTTCTGCACGGCGACCTTGTTGGTGATCGCCTTGTCGAAGTTGATCGAGACCGGCATGCCTACGCCGACCGTGGAGCCGGTCTCCGGCGTGAAGTCGCCTATGAAGGAGTGGGCCGGGGCGACGGTCGTGAACGAGGCGTTCTCGTGGGCGGCGCGGCCCTTGGAGTCCTGGGCGGTGACGGCGACCTTGTAGGTCGTGGCCCGCTCCAGCTGGCTGCCGGGTGCCCAGCTCGTCTTGTCCGCGGATATCTGCCCGGCCACGGGGGTGCCGGACACGGTGGTCATGGTGACGTTGGTGAGCGTGCCCTTGGCGACCGTGACCTTGGCGGCGTTGTTGATGGAGGCGTTCTCGGAACCGTCCGCCGGCGTGATCTTGATCTGTGCCTCGGATGCCTTCTCGGCCGCCGCCTCGTCGACCTTGGCCTGCGAGGTGGAGTCGCCCCCGTCGCCGGCACCCGCCCTGTCGCCGCCCCCGCTGCAGGCAGAGAGCACCAGCACGCCGCCGAGCAGTGCGGACGCGGCTATCAGGCCCTTGCGCCGCTTACTGTCCGTCATCACACGCTTCTCCATCATTGCCGAATCCCCAAGAACCCCGTGAGTCCCCGTGAGTCCCCGTGAGAACCCGTGAGAACCCGTGAGAACCCTCAATCGTCCCTTAAGAACCGTCAACAGTCCCTGTAAGAACCATCAACGCTACGACCGGGGCGTCCCGTTCCACATCGGGGTCGTGTGTGGGACATACCACGTCGGTCCGACGGGTGCGGACGTTGCCTCCGCGTCGCACGGAACCCGGGGAACGCCCCTAGGGACGACGTCACCCCGGGCGCCGGCGCCGCCCGGGGTCACGGATTTCCCAAGGCACGTCAGCCGCGTCCGACCTCCTCGTCGTCCTCGCCGCCATCGGCCACATCATCCTCGTCGAGGTCCCATTCCGGCGAATCGGGGTCGTAGTCGACCAGCTCGCTGCTCCACGAGGCCTGGGCGAGTTCGACCCCCGGCACCTCGCTGACCAGGTCGGACGGATCGATGAGATACGCGAGGGCTTCGGCCGTGTCCTCCGTCACCGCGGTCTCGGTGTATGTGCGCTCGACCTCGGGCATGTCCGCGTCCTCCGTGATGCGGCGCAGCGCGGCCTTGGTGACGACATCGGTGTCGCCGACCTCGATGACCAGTTCCACCCGAAGGCGGACATACCGTGATGTCTCAGAAGTGCTCATGGCGGGAGCGTACGGCCCACAGCGTGCGTGACTTTCCCACGACCCGCACCTTTCACTAGCATCGCCCTACACGGCCAATTCGCAAGCTCCACAGGGGGATCGGTATTTCGTGTCCGCCGCACGTCGATCGTCGTCCACCGCACGCCGGACGTTGCTGACCGCAACCGCCGCGGGGTCCCTGCTGGGGGCCCTGTGGTTCGTCCCGTCCGCGAACGCGACCCAGACAACGCCAGGTCAGCAGGCGTCGACGTCCGTACGGGCGTCCACAGAGACGGATACGAGGACGGCCGCGGCGACGGACACCTCGACGACGGGCAGCACGGACACGGGCATCCAACTGGCCGACACGGGAAGCGTGGACACGACGCCGTACATGGTCGGCGGCACCCTGTTGCTTTTCCTGGGCGCGGGCTTCGTGACGTATTCGGTGCGCAGGGAACGTATGGATTTTTGAATCGCTTGACCTTTTTTGAGGCTGCGGCTACTGCAACGCCCCGGTGACCGTCTCCACCGCCGCGAGCAGCCCGCCGTCGCGCACGAAGGCGTCCGCTGCGGCCAGGTCGGGCGCCAGGAAGCGGTCCGGGCCCGGGCCCTCGACGCCCGCCTTGCGCAGGGCCGTGATCGCCGCCTGACTGGCGGGGGCCGGGGTCAGGCCCTCGCGCAGTTCGATGGCGCGGGTCGCCGCGTACAGCTCGATCGCGAGGACCCGGGTCAGGTCGTCCACCGCCGTGCGCAGCTTGCGGGCGGCGGACCAGCCCATCGAGACGTGGTCCTCCTGCATCGCGGAGGAGGGGATCGAGTCGGCGGAGGCCGGAACGGCCAGCCGCTTCATCTCGCTCACCAGCGCCGCCTGCGTGTACTGGGCGATCATCAGACCCGAGTCCACGCCCGCGTCGTCCGCCAGGAACGGCGGCAGGCCGTGCGAACGGTTCTTGTCGAGCAGACGGTCCGTGCGGCGCTCCGCGATCGACGCCAGGTCCGCCACCGCGATCGCCAGGAAGTCCAGGACGTACGCCACCGGCGCGCCGTGGAAGTTGCCGTTGGACTCCACGCGGCCGTCTGACAGCACCACCGGGTTGTCGACCGCCGACGCCAGCTCGCGGTCGGCGACCAGGCGGGCGTGCGCCAGGGTGTCCCGGCCGGCGCCCGCGACCTGCGGGGCACACCGCACCGAGTAGGCGTCCTGGACGCGCGGCGCGTCCTCCTGGTGGTGGCCCGTCAGACCCGAGTCCTTCAGCACGGCCAGCATGTTGGCGGCCGAGGCGCCCTGTCCCGGGTGCGGACGGATGGCGTGCAGCTCCGGCGCGAGCACCTTGTCCGTGCCGAGCAGCGCCTCCAGCGACAGCGCGGCCGTGACGTCGGCCGACTTGTACAGCTTCTCCAGGTCCGCAAGGGCCATGACCAGCATGCCGAGCATGCCGTCGGTGCCGTTGAGGAGCGCGAGGCCCTCCTTCTCGTGCAGCTCGACGGGGGCGATGCCGTGCTCGGCGAGGAGTTCGGCGGCGGGGCGTACGACGCCGTCGGGGCCCTCGGCGTCGCCCTCACCCATGAGCGTCAGCGCGCAGTGGGACAGGGGTGCCAGGTCGCCGGAGCAGCCGAGCGAGCCGTACTCGTGCACGACCGGGGTGATGCCGG
>CBFHCJ010000459.1:0-5872 GCA_965654005.1 uncultured Streptomyces sp.
GCATCACCGGGCGCGCCAACAACCCGGCCCTGGTCGACCTGGTGGTCGGCGCGTGCCACTCGGCCGGGTTCGAACCACGGCCGGGACCGGTGTGCGGCTCGCTGCAGGACGCGCTCGCCACCATCGGCAGCCGCCCGTTGTGGACGGTGGTGTACGCCGCCCACGCCCGGGTGCTGCACAGCCCGCGCGTGGCCTTCGTGCCGTTCACGGCGCCGGGCCTGGCGCTGCCGACGGGGCTCGCCGTCGGGGCGTCGGCCCCGCCGCCGCACCTGGACGAACTCCTCCTGGCCTGCGGCGATCACGAGGACTGATCGCTGCGCTCGCCATCTGCTTCTTGGTCGGTGACGTCCCGTGCGATGAACTGGACCCGTACCGATCAGGCGGCCTCAAGGGCCTTCGCTCACCAAGGAGTTCAGAAATGCCCATCGTCACCATCCAGCAGGGCCCGCGCGACGTCGAGCTGAAGCGGGACCTCGTCAAGCGTGTCACCGACGCCTTCGTCGACGCGTACAAGATCCCGGCCGAGACCGTGCAGGTGTGGATCCACGAGGTGCCGACGGACAGCTGGGGCGCCGCGGGGAAGCTGACCGCCGACAAGTAGGAGCCAGGGCGACTCTCCCGCGCCGGGTCCAGGGCCCGTCCGCAGTGCCCGGCGCGCAGTTCGGCCGGCGCCGCACGACCACCGTCCGTACTCCACGAGTCCGCCGAAGGCGACCGGCAGCCCCGTGGCGCGCCGCAGCCGCACCAGCGCCCCCCACCTCCACCGCCTCGGCTGACACCCGCTCGCCCCTTTATCGTGGCGCACCCCCGTTCGGGGGTGGTGAGACCTGCATCACGGAATACACGATGTTAGGCGGCTGTCCGGCTACGAGGAGGACACATGACGGCGAACACCGACGCGACGGACGCGTTCCGGACCGCGCGGGACTTCCTGCTGGCGCACCGAGAGGACTACGGCACGGCGTACGAGGGCTTCCGCTGGCCGCGTCCGGCGTACTTCAACTGGGCGCTCGACTGGTTCGACGTCATCGCACACGGCAACGAACGCACCGCGCTGCACATCGTCGAGGAGGACGGCGCCACCACCCGGGTGTCCTTCGCCGAGATGTCCGAGCGTTCGAACCGGGTCGCGAACCGGCTGCGCCAGTGGGGGGTGCGGGCCGAGGACCGCATCCTGGTCATGCTGGGCAACCAGGCCGAGCTGTGGGAGACCGCGCTGGCCGCGATGAAGCTGCGCGCCGTCGTGATCCCGGCCACCCCGTTGCTGGGCCCCGCCGACCTGCGCGACCGCGTCGACCGCGGCCGGGTCCGGCATGTCCTGGTGCGCGCCGGGGACGCCGCCAAGTTCGACGAGGTGCCGGGCGACTACACCCGGATCGCGGTCGGGGGCGCGTCCGAGGGCTGGCGGGCGTACGAGGAGGCATACGACGACGCGTACGACGACCCGTACGAGACGGGTGCGGACTTCGTGCCGGAAGGGCCCACCCACGCCGACGACCCGCTGATGCTGTACTTCACCTCGGGCACCACCGCCCGCCCCAAGCTGGTCGAACACACCCATGTCTCGTACCCGATCGGTCATCTGGCGACGATGTACTGGATCGGCCTCAGGCCCGGGGACGTCCACCTCAACATCTCCTCGCCGGGCTGGGCCAAGCACGCCTGGTCCAATCTGTTCGCCCCGTGGAACGCGGAGGCGACCGTCTTCATCCACAACTACACGCGGTTCGACGCGGCCCGTCTGATGGCCGAGATGGACCGCGCGGGCGTGACCACCTTCTGCGCGCCGCCGACCGTGTGGCGCATGCTCATCCAGGCCGACCTCACGCAACTGCGCACCCCGCCGCGCGAGGCCGTCGCCGCCGGCGAGCCGCTCAACCCCGAGGTGATCGAGCAGGTCCGGCGGGCCTGGGGCGTCACCGTCCGGGACGGCTTCGGGCAGACCGAGACGGCCGTGCAGGTCTCCAACAGCCCCGGGCAGCCGCTGAAGACCGGCTCGATGGGCCGCCCCAGCCCGGGCTTCCGCGTCGAACTCCTCGACCCCGTGACCGGGGCGCCTGGCGCCGTGGAGGGTGAGATCGCCCTCGACCTGTCCGACCGGCCCGTCGGCCTGATGACCGGCTACCACGGGGACGGGGACCGTACGGCGGAGGCCATGGCCGGTGGCTACTACCGGACGGGGGACATCGGCTCGCGGGATGAAAACGGATATATCACTTATGTCGGGCGGGCCGACGATGTCTTCAAGGCCTCCGACTACAAGATCTCCCCCTTCGAGCTGGAGAGCGCGCTCCTCGAACACGAGGCGGTGGCCGAGGCGGCCGTGGTACCCGCCCCTGACGAGCTGCGGCTTGCCGTGCCCAAGGCGTATGTCGTGCTCGCCGCGGGTTGGCAGCCCGGCCCGGACACCGCGAAGGTCCTCTTCGAGCACTCCCGCGAGGTCCTCGCCCCGTACAAGCGCATCCGCCGTCTGGAGTTCGCCGACCTGCCCAAGACCGTCTCCGGCAAGATCCGCCGGATCGAGCTGCGCGAGGCCACGGCCGCGGGCTCCGAGCACGAGTACCGCGAGGAGGACTTCCGGTGACGCGGCCGTCGTACACGCACGGGACGAGCGACACGGTCCTGTTCGGCGACACCATCGGGGCCGACCTGGACCGGGCGGTCGCCTCCTGGCCGGACCGCGAGGCTGGCCTGGGCAGAGGATTCAGGTCCGGCCGGCGGCCAGTTCGTCGGCCGGGCTGTTCACCGGTTGCGGTGTGCCGGTGAGGTCGAGGACGAAGAGCGGTACGCCGAGGCGGTCGGCGACGGCACGGGCGCTGTCGGCGTAGCCCGCGAGCGAGAAGTAGACGCAGTGGGTGGACTCCGACATGGCGGTCAGCCACAGGCACTCCACGTCCCGCGACGAGGCCGGGCGCACCGTCGGGTCCACCTGCGCCAGGATCCCGCGCGCCGCGAGTCCTATCCCGTTCCGCGGACGCTGGTCGGCGCGCCGGACGTCGCGGTGGCCGAGCCAGCGCAGATAGAGCGCGGCGGCGGTGACGGCGTCCCGCGCGGTGCGGATGGTCACGGGCTGGAAGGCGGTGCGCGGCGACTTGCGGCCGCCACCGCCGTCGTACGCCGGGCTGTCGGTTACGGGGCTGTTCGTTCCCTCCGCGTGCGGACCGCCCGCGTGCGGAGCGTTGGGGGCGTTGTGAGCGTCGTGAACTTCGGGGGCGTCGGGGGCGCCGGGGGCGTCGTCCAGGTATCCCGGGAGCGAAGGGCGCAGGGGCCGCACCACGCCGTTCACCGGGATCCGGAGGATCGTGCCGCAAGGGCAGCCCAGCTCCGGCTGCGGCCACTGGTCCTCGCGGCCGCAGATCTCGCAGCGGACCGTGACCCAGTCGTCGTCCCAGGTGCGATGGGTGATGACGGAGGGCGCGGAGAGCCGGTTCAGCGGCGGGGCGACCGGGGCGCCGCACACACACGGGTACGTCGGCGCCGCGTAGAGGTGTTGGCGCCGACAGACGGGACAGCGCGCCGGCACGCTCTCGGACATGACCCCCTCCACCCCTCCAGACAGCCGTCCCATCGTGCTCCTGCGGGACCCCGCTTGTCCTTCGTTTCGGCCACCGCGAGGCCCTGGCTCTGTCCGAGGCGTTCGGTGGCCGCCGCGACCATCGCGGGGTCGCTGTCCACGCTGGTCACCACGGCGCCGCGGTCCTTGATGGTCGCGGCGAGTTCCCCGGTGCCGCAGCCGAGGTCGAGGACCCGCTCTCCGGGCTGCTGGGCGAGCAGGTCCACGACACCTTCGGCGACGGCGGAGACATAGCCGAACTGGCTGTCGTAGCGCATGGCGTCCCAGTCGAAGGAGAGGCCCGCGGTGTCGGTGCTGTGGGTGCTGTCGGTGCTGTCGGTGCTCTGGGTGTGCTGGGTCAAGGTGATCATCCTCGGTCGATCTGTTGGAGCATGAGTTCGTCGGTGCCGCCGGCCAGTGGGAGCCCCGCCACGTCGCGCAGGGCACGGGCGGCCGGATGCGCGACGAGGTGACCGTCGGCCCCGGCGAGCTGGACGGCCTCGTCCGCCACCTCGCGCGGCACCGCGGCGGCGCGGAACTTGCAGGCCGCGGCGTAGGAGCCGGACATGAGCCGGTGGCGAGCAGCCGCACCCCCTGGTGGGCGGCGGCCCGGGCCTCCGCGACCTCGGCGTCGAGCCTGGCCAGGGTGAAACGGACATGCTGCCGGGACAGGAGAGGGCCGCCGAAGGTGTGCCGGTCCCGTGCGTCGGCCACGGCCTGCTCCAGTACGGCGGCGGCCAGTTCGGCGATCCGTACGGCGAGCGTGACCCGCTCGTGCAGCCAGTGCCGCATCAGGACGAGCAGTCCACGGGGTCCGGGCGCGAGGACGGTCTCCACCCGGCGCGGTCGGCGGGCATGAAGGTGTCGGGAATCCGGCAGAGGGTACGGCTTCGCAAGCCCCAATGGGTCGCACCCCACTCCTGGGCCTTTGCCCAGCTCGGAGACTTCATCGTCTACAAGGCCAAGCGGGCAGGCGTGCCCCTGGTCTTGGTTGATCCCGCGTACACGTCGCAGACGTGCGCCGAGTGCGGCCACGTCGACAAGCGCAACCGTGTCGACCAGGGGCTTTTCATCTGCCGGGGGTGCGGGGTCGTTGCCCACGCCGACCGGAATGCTTCCCACAACATCGCCACCCGTGGCGAGACCGTGTGGAATGCGGGGCGTGAGTCACGCGTCCCTGCCACCCCACAGGGGTGTCTGGACGGAGGAGCCAACCCGGCAGCCAGTTGGGCGCTACCTCCAAACCCGGTCCTTCAGGGCCGGGTCAAGTTGACCTGACAGAGCGCTCATGGTGAGGGTGCCTCTCCGGCTGCTCTGCTACGTCTGCGGGGCGGCGCTCAACGGGCCGCGCGCGCCTCGACCGGGAGCCAGTCGAAGGCATCCGCGCTCGGGCGGTCGCCCGGCTTGTACTCCAGGCCGACCCAGCCCTCGTAACCCGCCTTCCCCAGCTGGTCCAGGAGGTTTTCCAGCGGGAGTGTGCCCGTGCCCGGGGCGCCGCGGCCGGGGTTGTCGGCGATCTGGACATGGCCGGTCCTGGATGCGTACCGCTCGATCACCGACGGCAGGTCCTCGCCGTTCATCGACAGGTGGTACAGGTCCATCAGGAAGCGCGCGTTGTCGAGGCCGCTGGCCCGGTTGACCTTGTCGACGATCCCGACGGCGGCCGGCGCCGACACCAGCGGGTACAGCGGTGACTCCGCCTTGTTCAGGGCCTCGATCAGGAGGATGGCGCCGATCCGGTCGGCGGCGCGGGCGGCCAGGACCAGGTTCTCCAGCGCCAGCGTGTCCTGCTCGGCCGGGTCAAGGCCGTCGACGCGGTTGCCGTACAGGGCGTTGAGGGCCGTGCAGTTCAGCGCCTGGGCGAAATCCGCCGCCACGTCGACGTTGGCGCGGAACCTCTCCGACTCCTCGCCCGGGAGCGACAGGGCGCCGCGGTCGGGGCCCGGCAGCTGTCCGGCGTAGAAGTTCAGGCCCGTGAGGCGGACGCCCGCGTCCTCGATCGCCATCCGCAGGGCGTCGAGCTCGGACCGCTCGGGGGTGGGGCGGTCGACCCAGGGCCACCACAACTCGACCGCGGTGAAACCCGCCTCGGCGGCTGCGGCGGGGCGCTCCAGGAGCGGGAGTTCCGTGAAGAGGATCGACAGGTTGACGTTGAAGTGCTGGTCTGCGAATCCCATCGGGGCTGCGCTCCTGTTCCGTGTATTCCGTGTGTTCGTGTTCTTGTTCCGTATACCGGATACCGAAAAAACAAGTGGGGGGCGTCTCCCGTGGTTTTCCAGCCTGCGTTGTAGCTGTTCGGGATGTCCGTGGTGTCTGTGA
>CBFHCJ010000460.1:0-5866 GCA_965654005.1 uncultured Streptomyces sp.
CGGCCCGCCGCGATGTCCTCCACCGTGACCGAGAAGCGCTCCAGCGTTTCCGCCGGGATGCCCAGCCGCCCCTCCCGCACGTCCTCGGCAAGGTCGTTGACGAAGTCCAGCCGCTGGCTGCCGTCGATGAGCGTCCGGCACGCCGCCCGATACCTCGCGTCGTCGGCGTGCGGACCCAGCAACACGGCGACCAGCATGAAAGCGGGGAGCGAGTAGGCATCCAGATAAGCCTGGTAGTCGGCCTCGGTGGCGAAGCCGGTGAACTCCAGCTCGGCAGTGGCGGTGGACAGATACTTCTCCACCACATCCAGAAGCCGCGGATACGCGGCAGCGGTGTGCAGCAGCGTACGGATCAGCGGATCATCGCTCACCCCCGTCTCCAGCGCCTTGCGCACCTGCTGCTCCCAGGACGCCCACGCCGCCGCCCGCTGTGGCTTCGGACCGGTGTCCAGAAGGTTGTCGCCGTGGTGCATCACGGCGGTCGCCGCGACCGCGTGGGGCAGCACGCGCCGCGGCAGCAGCACCCGGGCCGCCAGGTACGAGGTGCGGCGGAAGCGCGCCACCAGTTTCCGCTGGGCGTCGTAGTCGCTCCGCAACTCCGGCTCCCTGATCCCCGCTGCCTTCAGGCTCTGGTTCCACGTGCTCATGGGCTGATCGTATGCGCATCCCGTGGGCGCCTCGGCCCCCGCCCACGAGCGGTGTGGCAGACCGCCTGTGGAGGTCGACCAGGGTGGGCTGCGGGGTGAGTACCGCCGCATCGCATGGCTGGTGGACGGGCTGCCCAACGGTCCCAGCGGCAAGACACTCAAGCGGTGGATCAAGGCCCCGACGGCGGGAAGGTGCCCCGAGGGTGGACCGGCGCCGGGCCCGTGTGGTTGGAGAGCGGGCGGTCCGGCAGCGACTTACGGCCGGATACCGGAACCGCCGCCTCCTTGTCGGCCGCAGTGGCCCTCACCGACTCCTCACACCATGAACTCACCAACCGGATAGGGGAGTTCACGAACGGCCGGGCGCCTCAGTCCGGTGCCTCAGTCGGAGCTTCATGGGTGAGCGGAGCAGACTCCGACTGCGCGGCCGGTCGCCTCGGCGGCTTCTTTGAGGAACGGCGGTTGCGGAGCAGCAGCCGTCTTGCGGGACGTTCCACCGCCTCGTACAGGACCCAGGACAGGCCGAGGGACACGGTGAACGAGACGGCAGCCGCGGCCAGGCCCGCCGGCACGCCGAAGCGAGGGGAGGTACCGAGCAGATGGGTGCCGGCCCGCAGCACCAGCAGGTGGATCATGTAGAAGGCGAAAGAGAGTTCCCCCAGGCGTACCAGCCGCCGGTGCCGCCATAGCGAGGGCAGGCCGTGCAGGTCCGCGAGGGCCGTGGCCGGAATGAGCAAAGTGAAGCCGATGACAGTGCAGGCCGTGGCCGGGTACCCGTCGGTGACCTGCGGGACGAGGAAGTAGCCGACGGTCGCCAGAGCGAGTGAGGCCTCCAGGCCGGGTCCGCGCCACCGGCCGAGGAACACCAGCCGGGCGACGGCGGCCCCGAGGACGAACTCGGGCAGGCGCGCGGCGGGGAAGGAATTCATCGGCTGGCTCAACCAGTGGTGCGCGTCCGCCCAGGCCAGGCCCAGGACCATCAGCACCGATGCCCCGGCCAGCGCCGCTGACCCCCGGCTGCCGATACGGCGCAGCAGAAGGGCCAGCAGCGGGAAGGTGGCGTAGAAGAAGGCCTCGCAGGCCAGCGACCAGCTGACCGGGTCCAGCGTCTGCCACCACGGGTGCCACCAGGAATGCACCAGCAGAACATCGGCCAGTGCCTGGGGGAGCGTCGGCTTCGCCTGATGGGACGTCGTGTAAGCCATGAGCAGCGCGATCGCGGCGGTGACCAGATGCACTGGATAGATGCGGGCGATGCGCCGCCGCCAGAAGGCGGGCGCGCGGTCGTTCGGCGGCACGGACCACATCAGTACGAACCCGGACAGCACGAAGAAGAAGGACACTCCGGTGGCGCCGGCCCCGAAGGCCCACGTCATGATGTGACCGCCGGTGCCTCCGAAATAGCCGAAGTTGCGCACGTGCAGTCCGAAGACCAGCAGCGCGGCCGCCCACCGCAGTCCGGTGAGGGACGGCAGCGAGGGCGCCGCAGGGGGCCGAGGGATCTTGTCGGTGGTCGCGGTGGCGGTGACGGACGGTGTCCGGGTCACACTCGTCGCCGTGCTCATTTTCTCACCTGCTGGGGGGCGTGCGTGCGGGGCATGAGAGGGAACGTTGCCCGTTCATCGCTTTTCATTCCGGTGCCGTAGGGAACATCACACTCACGCACACGAGCACCGTTGGCCGCACGCCCCGGACGGCCGGGAAAGGACACCCGTATCCCCGGCCGAGGACGGCCGGGGGAGCTGAGCGAGGATGGACGCTGCATTCCTGTCAGCATTCGCAGGCAGGGGCGGCTGCTTCCCGCCCCGTACTACCAGCCCGCTGGCCGGTGATGCGCGGACAGGTGAACGCAGCTCTCCCGGGACGACCGGCGACATGCACGTCCGGCCCCCGCGGGAGACGGGGACAACCCGCCATGGCGTGACTGAGGGCGCGTCACACCGCTCAGTCGTGTCCGTGGCCCATGCCCAGGCGCTCCAGTACCGTGAGCGCCATGGCTTGCTCACCCTTGGCATTGGGGTGTGCGGGGGCCGCAGGCGAGGCCGGCTGCAAGGGTTCGATCCAGCGGTCCGCCGGGGCCTTGCACATGTCGTGGCCGCGGGTGGGCCCGTAGGTGTCGACGTACTCCGTACGATTCCGGTCGGCCACCAGGTGAAGCATCAGGTTCAGCCGCTCTTCGGTGTCCCGTAGATAGGGGAAGTCCTTCGAGGCGAACGGCACCGAGGGATAGCAACCACTGCCGTCGTCGGGAAGGAGGTCCGGATAGCCGACGACGAGCACCCGCGCGTGCGGCGCCTTGGCGTGTATGGCCCGCAGTACACGGTCGACCTTCGGCGCGGTCCGCGCGATGTCGACCGTCAACTGATCGATCCCGGACGAGGCGTAGTAGCGCTGGCACGGGTTTCCCATCGGATCCTGGAAGCTCAGGCGGGCGCAGGTGGCGATGATGGAGCTGAAACCGATGTCGTTGCCGCCGAACTGGACCGTCACCAGATCGGTGTCTCGCTGCACCGCGTTCAACTGAGGATCGTTGGTGCCCTGTGACTTCCACATGTTCTCGGTCGTTGCTCCGCTGCAGCTCACGTCCTTGAACGCGGTCACTCGTCGCTCAGTTGCCACGATCGAGGGGTAATCGTGGTCGGAGCGGGCGCAGTTCATATCCACTTGCTGCGGTATGAGGGGGCCCGAGGTGTAGGAGTCCCCGAGTGACACATAGTGCGTTTCGTGGCCGGGTCCCGCGCCGCGCGCCGCAGCAGGTACTGCGGAGGCGGCGAAGAGGGCGCAACAGCCAAGCGCCGCCCCTACCGCGACCGGCCATCGCCCTCGTCTCGCCGCTCCGCCCGGATAGGTGTCGTTCGCCATGAAAATCCTCCCCTTGAGGCCAGGACATCGCGCGGAGCCGACACCGAGCGGCGGCTCTCACGCGTTCGACCGGGCATGTATACCGTTCGGTATGTCCCCTGGGCCAGAGGCGTGAACCGAGCAGCTGAGAGGGAGTCAACTTCGATGCGCCGCCCTTGTGCTTGCTCGTCAACTCGACGTGCCGAGTGTGCTGGTGCGCCGCAGGATGGTGGAGTCCACCGGATCGCTTGTGGACCACTCACCGGGCACAGGGGACGAGAACGGCCCGACGGCTACCGCGAATCGGGGGAATCCGGGCCGACTTGATGCGCGACTGCGCCCGCCGCGGTATGCGCGCGCACGTCCTCGCGGTTGGCGACGGCGCGCTCGGAGTCTGCCGAACACGCCACCTCCACGCTCACTCAGTGCACGGGGAAGCCGAAGGAGTACCCCTGTTGCTTCAGCCACGGCAGGATCTGGCGCAGGGCGGCCACGGTCTGGGAGCGGTCGCCGCCCGCGTCGTGGAAGAGGAGGGTCGGGCCGTTGGAGATCTCCTTCTTGACGGTGGCGATGATGGCGTCCGTGCCGGGGCGCTCGAAGTCCTTGGAGTCCACGTTCCAGCCCAGCGGCCGCATTCCGTGAGAGGCGGCGAGCCGGCGGCTGTAGGGAGTGAAGGCACCGCCCGGGGCGCGGTAGTACAGCGGGCGGACACCTCCGGACGCCTGGGTGATCATGCTTTCGGCGTCCAGGATCTCTTGTGACTGGTAGGCCTGGGACTTGGTGTCCATGGTGGTGTCGTGCGAGACCGTGTGGTCGCAGAGCCGGTGCCCGGCAGCCACCACCGCCTTGACCAGGTCCGGGTGGGCCTGGGCCTGCGTGCCCACCATGCAGAAGGTGGCCTTCACACCGTTGTCCCGCAGTACCTGCAGCACCTGCGGCGTCCAGACGGGGTCCGGTCCGTCGTCGATGGTGATGTTGACGCCTCGGACGCCACGGTCCGAGGCATGGGCGATGTCCACCGACACCGGCGCCCCTTCTCGGCCCTGCGACCGGGTTCCTGGCGCGGAAGGGGGCGCAGAGACGCTCGCTTGGGCGTGGCGCCCCTCGACGGGTCCGGCTTGCGCGGTCCACACCGAGGTGGCGACGGCCACCGCCGTCACCCCGACCGCCGCCGCGAGCACCCGGCCGTGCCATCCCCGTCCGCCATGCCGCACCATGTCCGCCCCCGTTCCTTGCCGTCTTCGTGGATTCCGTGCACTCGTCAGGACGGAGGAAGTGCCCCACGGGATCCGTCTGTTACCGATCACGGACAATTCCGCGGGGATTTTGCGACAGGCCGGGCCACACGGTCGCACCGTGACCGGCGCGGCTGGATCGCCCCCGCAGTCCCGTGGAAGCGTCCACCCACAGGTGCTCGGGACCCGCAACACCCCCGCCCCGCCCCTCCAAGACGACGCAGGTTTCAAGTACCCGCGTAGGACGCCGTCCCGGCGCTTTGTGGCCGGGGTCGGCGGACACACCGTTTCGGCTGTGCGGCAACGCTTGCACGACGGGCCGTCAAGTCCCCTGTCGGCGCCGTCATTTCAGGATGTTGACGGCCCGGGCGACCACCAGGACCATGGTCACCAGGGAGACAGAGGACTGCAGCATCATCAGCATCTTGGCCCAGCGCGACAGCGGCATCACGTCGGTCGGGCTGAAGGCGGTGGAGTTGGTGAACGAAAGGTACAAGTAGTCCAGGAACGCCGGTTCCCAGTCCGGCGGCGCGACCTCCGGGCTCTGCATCTGTACGAACAGGAAGTCGGCGAACTGCTGGTGACCGCGGGCCCGGGCCATCGGTCCGCCACGGTCCCACTCCCAGTACCACAGTGCGAACACGATGACGTTCGTCAGCCAGATGCCGCCGCCGGTCAGCAGCAGCGGCACCGCGTCCGTCCCCTCGGTGCCGCTCACCAGGCCCGCCACCAGCTTGACGGCGGCCCAGCCGTTGGCCAGGCTGATCACGCAGATCAGGGCCAGGCCCAGCCACCGCAGCCACCGGGTCCGAGCATCGACCCGCCGGGGGTTCGCGGCGATCAGGCCGGCCAGCAGCACCAGCTCCAAGGCCGGCAGCGCCCAGTACGGCTGGAGGGTGAGCCGGTGCGGCAGCATCAGCTGGAGGGCCACCGCTCCCAGGATCACGGCGGTCACCGCCCAGCGCGGCTCACCGCGCGTTGCCCGGCGCCAGGCTGGTGCCACCTCGCGCTCGCCGTCCCCCAGCAGCCGCTCGATCCTGGCCAGGCGGCTTACAGCCTCGTCCATATCTTCGGTCATGGCGATGATTGGGCTCGTCGATGAATTAGTAGGTTTCTTGCGGTAGTTGGACTCGTTGATGCGGT
>CBFHCJ010000461.1:0-5846 GCA_965654005.1 uncultured Streptomyces sp.
GGCCTCCGACACACCCATGGCGGCGTAGGGGTTGACTCAGGAAACTCACGCGTCGCGATCCAGCCCTCGGGGTCTCCGGGCGGGCGCTCGGAGGACGGCTCCTGCGGCGGACCGATGATCAGGTAACTGTCGTCGGGGAGCGAGACGCGCACGATGTAGGCGCTGAGGCCGAACTCGATGTCGCACTGTAGTCCGCGAGCCCGCAGCGGCGTGGTGATGTGCGCGTGGCGACGCCACAGCTCCTGCCACCACGGGGTATCCACGTTGCGGTGGTCGGGAAGCGGTGCGAGCGACGCAACGCGGCGGGAGTCTGGGGTACTCGCTTCGTCAGCGGCCACGGTTCCTCCCGCGGGAGGAGGCGGGCGATCGGTGCGGTGGAGGCGTCCGTCCAGCGGGGATGACTCCCGGCTGCGACTCCTGACTGAAGCCGAGTTCGTACTCGTCGTGGGTGGCGATCAGGTCGTGTTCCATCTGGGCTTCCTGGTCGGCGACCTGTGCCATGAGGTCGTCGAGTTCGGCTCGGCGTTGTTGGTATTCGGCCCATTCGGCGGCGTTCAGGTGAGGGGGACGTTTCAAGAGGACTCCGTGTGCAGGCGGTGCGGTGCCGTGTCGATCAACAGTGGTGGTCCCTCGGGATCGCGTTTGCGAGAATCGGGCGGGACTTGAATTGCAGAAAGAGAGCTATCGGCGGGGTGCGGTGCCGGGGGACGGAGGAGCGGGTGGGACACCTGCGCTAGCCCCAGGCTGGCCGCCGGTCGGTGTCGCGGGGGTGAGGGCCGGGTCGTAGGCGGCGCGCAGCCTGCTCAGGCCGGCCTCGTCGGCGAGGGCCAGGACCGACAGCGCCCGGCTGGCCGCCGTCATCAGCAGGTTTGAAGGAGATCCCTTGGCCACACCGCGGTTCTCCCGCCGCCACCGGGCGGCGGCGACGAGGTAGTCGCTCACGGCGCGCAGTGCAGGTTCTGCGGCGTCCAGGAAGTGGTCGGTGACCGCTTCGATCTCTGCCGGAGTCTGAGCCACGGCGAGGGCGTCCAGGTAGGGGGTGAGGTCGGGTGCGGGCCAGGGCTGGTCCGGCAGCGGATGCGCGTCGCGGAAGGGCTGCGCGTCGCGTCGCGCCCACCGCTTCAGGTCGCCGCGGGTGGCGAGGTTGTACCGGGCGGCGTGGATCTGGTCGGCGTCGCGGCCGACGTTGTCGTACAGCTCGAAGTCCGGGTCACGCGGGGAGATACGAAAGTCCTTCGATGGGGTGTTGTCAGGATTCGTGAACTCGACGCTTTTTCAATGCATTCGGGCGTCGGTGTCGAAGAGCGCCAGCTCGTGGGGATGCAGCAGGTGCTGGACGATGAAGGATCTGCCAGCGACTTTCCACAGACCACGGCCCCGGTTGAGGTGCGCGATGGCGTTCATTTCCACGGAGGTCAGGCCCAGCAGGGCGGCGGCGGCGTGGAGTTGGTCGGTCTCCTGGCGGTAGATGATCCGGGTGCTGCAGTCGGCGAGGAGGCCCTCGGCCAGGGCGCGGCCTTGTGATCCGGCGTCGCCGGCGGTGAGCAGGTCGGACAGCCGGTGGATCACCATGAGGTTGGCGATGCCAAGGCCACGGCTGAGCTTCCACTGGGCCTGCATCCGCTGAAGCAGACCGACGTGCCGCATCAACCGCCACGCCTCGTCGTACACGATCCAGCGCCGGCCGCCGTTCGGATCGGAGAGGGCGGACTCCATCCAGGCACTTGCGCAGGTCATGGCTAGAACGAGGGCGGTGTCGTCGCCGGAGCCGCCGAGGCGGGACAGGTCGATGGTGAGCATCGGCGCGTGCGGGTCGAAGGCGACGGTGGAGGGGGCGTCGAACATGCCGGCCAGATCACCGTGGACGAGGCGGCGCGTCGCGTGGGCGAGGTCGCGGGCGGCGTCGCCGAGCTGGCCGGACATCATGCCGGCGGCTTCGTCGAGCGCACTGGGGTTGTTGAGGGTGGCTGCGACGTCGCCGAGCAGCGGGGTGCGGCCGGTGGCGGCGGCGCGGGTGACAACGGCGTCGAGGGCGACGTCGAGGGCGGTGTGCTCCATGGGCATCAGGTCCCGCCCCAGGACCGTCCGGGCGAGGGAGCCGAGCAGGAGCAGGCGCCGTTTGCGGATCTCGCCGACCCAGTCGGCCTCCGTGACGCTCTGCGGGCGGGGGGCAGCGTCCAGGGGGTTGAGGCGTCCGGGCAGTCCGGGGCCGAGAGCGACGGAACGGCCGCCGAGGGCTTGCGCCACCGGCGTCCACTCGCCCTTGGGATCGCAGGGGACGTAGACGCGGTAGCCGAAGGCGACCGAGCGCAGCGCGAAGGACTTGGCGAGCGCGCTCTTGCCCTGGCCGATCACTCCGGCGAGCAGGAGGTTGGGGTTGGTGAATCCCTCGACCTTGCCGTACAGCGCGAACGGGTCGAAGACGAACGATGCCTCGGCGTGGACGTCGCGGCCGATGTAGATGCCCTCGGCGCCGAGGCCGCCTTCGGCCAGGAACGGGTACGCGCCGGCGGCCACCGCAGTCGTCATGCGGTGTGCGGGCAGCTTCAGCCGGTTGTTGCGCGCGGAGGCGGGCCCGGGACGTCCGCTCGGAGGGTAGAGCGGAGCGGGCATCTCGTGCTCGGCGGGTGTGCTCTCGGCCTGGTGGGCGCTGGCTTCGGCGCGGGCCTTGGCGGTGGCTTCGGCGAGCTTGCGGCGGGCTGCCTTGCGGCTGGCCCGGTCGGTGCCGTGGGGGGTGAACAGCGGGCTGGCGGAGGCGCGGCGGGCGCGGCGAGCGGGCCGGTGGCTCATCGGAGGCCCTCGATTCTGCGGGTGGTGCTCATCGCACGCAGGCCGTGGTACGCGGACGGAGGTCGGTGGGGGTGGTCTTGCGCCGGATGCTGTGCCCGGCGGCGAGGTGGCGTTGGCAGATGGTCAGCACGGGCGGCCCTTCGGGCAGCCGTTCCGGATGGCACGCGCTCGTCTCGGTATCTGCCTGCGCTGTGTTGCCGGGCAGCAGGTGGAAGGCGGCATGGAGCTCGGTGGCGGCCTGCCACAGCCGGGTGTGCGCGGTGGCGAGGTGGCGGCCTGCTGCAGGATGCGGGAGCCGCGCTACCTCGGCCAACTGGTCGATGAACCGGTGAAGTTCGGTGACGTGGGCGTGGAGGGTGTCGAGGTGCCCGCGATCCGGGGGCGCGGCACGGTTGAGGGCACGAGCGTGGTGGCGGACGCCTGCGGTGGCGGCCCGAAGGTAGGGGTGCGCGTCGGGCTCGCTGGGACGGGGATGGATCAATGGGAGGTCCTTGCCGCCAAAGAGGCGGGAGCAGGGTGCGGGGGCGAACTGGCAGCTACAGGGTGGTGCGGGCCAGGGGGAGTGCGGCGACGGCGAACGCGTCGGGCTGCTGGTAGTTCAGCCGTCGCAGGTCGACGCCCGAGGTGACGGCGTGGGTCTCGATCTGGGCGCAGGCGGCGTCCAGGAGGGTGTCGGTCTCGGCGGTGACGGTGACGAGGCCGGTCAGGGCGACGTCCGCGTGTCCGGCGATGAGCTGGCGCTCACGCTGTTTGACGTCGGCGTACTCGACGGAGTCTTCCTCGCTGTCGACCTGCCCGCGGCGGGCGCGCTCGTTAGCGTCGGCGATGATCGCGGCCTTCTTGCGCTGGACGTCCCGCAGGGCGGACTCGAGCCCTTGCGGCACGTAGATGAGGGACAGGCTGCGTCGCACGCCAGCGGTGAACATGAGGCCGTGCATGAATCCGGCTCCCGTTTCGGTGCGGGGCCAGTTCTCCACCCAATATGTGGCGTGCCGTGCGCTGTCGGTGGCGAGGCGGTCGTACTCCTCGACCTGGACGACGGGACCTGCGGCTGCGGGGTCGGCTTCGGCGCGGCCGGTGTGGGACCACTGCTGGAGTGCGGCGAGCGCCTTCGGGTCGTAGGCGGTGCGGATGACGGCGGCGATCTCCCGCGCGGTAAGCCACCCGGTGACCATCAGTCCGGCGTTGCGGGCTGCCTGGGCGATGGAGGCGGTGGTCTGCTCCATGACGGTGAACGCGCCGGGCAGCCCGCCGCCGGCCTGCGAGATCAGGCGCCGGGCGGCTTTGAGGTCGAGGGAGATGGCGAGGTAGGTCTCGTGGGGTGCGGCGGCGGGGCCGGCCGAGGCGACCAGTTCGGAGTAGATCTGTCCGGCGACCGGTGTCTGGGGCTGCCCGTTCTGGGCCCAGTGGCGGGTGAGGGTGTCGCCGCTGTCGGGGACGGTGCGTTCCAGCACCTGCACGGTGGCGATGTGCCCGGTGCGGGCGATGCCCGCGAGCGCGCGTCCCCAGCTGCCCACGTTGTGGTTCTGGGTGGCGGGGTCGAGGAGGGCGAAGGCGCGGCTGCTGACCCGGGCGATGGCGGTCAGGGTCTGCCGGTGTGGGTCGTGCACGGCCGCGGCGCCGTTGGCGGAGTCGCCGGGGGTGACCACCTTGAGGGAGGCGGCCGTGCCGGGCAGGTGGAGGATGCCGTCCTGCCGGGGCCGGGTGACGGGCCGGGCGAGCCAGAGCGTCTGGCCGGTGCGTCGGCGCTGTGCGTAGCGGGCGACGATCGGCGCCCAGCCGATCAGGGAGCGTCCGTGCCGACGGATCACCACGAGCGCACCGGAAGCCGCCCACAGCGGTGCCAGGGCGACGGCGCCGACCAGCCCGGTGGAGACCACCGTCATCAGCAGCAGCGCCAGCGTGCAGGAAACAAGGACGAGTTGCGGCAGGGAGAGGCCGAGGAGGATGCCGCGGCGGGACCGGTGCGGAAACTTCACGGTGACCGGAGCGACGGAGAGATCAGTCAAGGGGCGGGTCCTGAAGGCGCGGGCGGAAGCCCGGGGGCGGGGGTGCAGTACACGTCCCGCCCCCGGTAGACGGACAGGGGATCAGAGGCCGGTCGCAGGCGGCGGCGGTGAGGCCGTCCCGCTGGGCGTGGCGTTCTGTGCCCCAGGGGACGGCGGTGCGCCCTGCGGCGGCGGGGTCGTGGTCTGCGGCACGGACTGCCAGCCGCCTTGCTGGCCGGACGCGGCGCTCGCGCCGGATCCGCCCGGCCCCGGGCTGCCGCCCACCTGGCCGCTGGTGTCGTCGGAGACGCTCGTCGGCGCGGGCTGGACGGCCTTGTCCAGGCCGGACTTCATGGCACCGCCACCGGGCGAGCCGCCCGTTCCACCACCCTGCGCATCGCCCTGGCCCCCTGCGCTGCCGCCGGTCGGGTTGGCGGCGATGTCGCCGGGGAATCCGCCTCCGCCAGCGTCGGGGCCTTGCGCGGCGGCGACGCCCGCTCCGGCTGCCGCGCCGCCGCTCCCTGCGGTGGCCGCTGCTGCCGCGGCCTTGCGGGCGGCGTTCTCGGCGTGGGCCTTGGCGATCTGCGCTCCTGCGCCGCCGGCGCGGTGGATGGACTCGCCGTCGGTGCCGTCGGCCGCCCAGTGCACGAACTTGAACACGGCATACGGGCACAGCAGCACCAGGATCATGATCACGATGCCGGACATGACGTCGGCGAGGGCGGCGATGCCGTCCTTGGCGTCGGTCTTGCCCATGGCGGCGATGCCGAGCACGAAGATCACGGTCATCAGCAATTTGCTGACGACGAGGGTGGCGGTGGCTTCGACCCATCCCTTGCGCCAGCGCCGTGCGACTTCCCAGCCGCCGCCGGCGGACGCGAAGACGGCGAGGGTGACCATGACGAGGATGCCGACCTTGCGGACCATCATCACGCACCAGTAGAGGAAGGCGCCGATGGCGGCGCCGAGCCCGACGACGACCGGGACGAGCCATCCCAGTCCGGCGAGGGCCCCGATCTGGCTGACCTTGACGATGCGGCGCACGGCCGACTCGATGTTCATGTGCGC
>CBFHCJ010000462.1:0-5825 GCA_965654005.1 uncultured Streptomyces sp.
CGGCGCCGCACTGGTCGTCCCGCCGGGCGGCACGCTCGCCGGCGAAACGCTCTCCAGCCCGCACCCCGGCCCCGCCCCGGCCTGCCGCGCCGCGGCCGCCCAGCTGTCCTCACGGGAGCGGAACCGGGCGCACCCGCATGGCCCGCGTCACCGCCTGCTACGACGCCGCAGCGGACTCGACGGCTGCAGAGTCCACGAGCGTGGTGGGCGAGGGCACCGCCCGCGTACGACGGCGCGCAGAGCCTCCGCGACGTAGGCGTTGCCGGCACCGCCGCCTACGGCGTTGGAGCCCTCGCAGCTGCTCGTGACGCCCCGGGATCGGCCGACATCTCACTCTTCGCCTCCGGGCGGCCTTTCACCGACCGCCCCATTCCAGGACCGACGAGGCGAGACTTGGTCGTACCGAGACCTGTTGCCCTCGCCGAGCACGTTTATCAGCACGTTCCATGCCGCGTTCGGTCGCACTCCCGGATCGTTGTACCGGCACGAGTCAACTGGTCGGGATGAACAGCACGCTGAGGACCGCGAGCACTGCGACGATCGTGGCGTCGATGGCCAGAACGGTCCGCAGGACCGGGGTCTTGTCGGGGGCATCGGGGCAGAGACGGGTGGCGAACTCGACACGCGCGGGTGAGGCCATGATGAGTGTCGAGCCGGAGACGTTCTGCATCGCCGTGACGGCGAGCACCGGCGCCCCCAGGCTTCCCGCCGCGACGGCTTGCGGTCCGGCGAACATCGCGTTTGCCCCGCTGTTGGAACCGGCGAGGAATCCGCCCAGTCCGCCGACGACACCGACGCCCGTCTCTTGGCCACCGTTGACCGCACCGAAGCAGTCGCCGCGGTCGCGCAGGGCGCATGATCGTCTGGATCAATGGCCTCTTCGGCGGCGGCGAGGCCACCCTCGCCACGCTCTCACCGAGCCGGCCCGGAACGGCCGTTGCCGAGCGCCGCGGTGAGCGGAACGAGGCGACGCTGACCGTCGCGCCATCCGGTCTGCCGTCCCGTGGCCGACTTCCAGCGGCTCAACCTGCTCGGCTCCCAGCAGCTTCGCGACCGCGTGACGGGCGGCGCTGTCGGCACCGTCACCGCGCTGCCCAATGACCCGTGCAATGGTTCTGCGCACCGGCGAGGACTGGCTGACCGGCTTCGTCCGCTTGGCGGTCACCTGCCGACGGGCAAACCCTGGCGCGATGGTCAGCGCAGTCGAGGAAACTGGCGAGCCGGAAGAGTTGCTTGAACACGGCAGGAACACCCCATACCGCTGCGCCGCCACGAGCCCGGCCGCGAGCATGGTCCCGAGCCCGATCACGAGATCCCGTGCTCTTCGGCGCTCTCCATCGCGGAAGCGCGGAAGACGGCGGGGTTCCGCGAGCCAACATGCGGTTACGCCGGCTCGGTCCGGCTCAACACCGAACCCGAGGCACGGCTACGGAAGTTCGGGTGAGGCCCCGATCGTCCCGCAGAGTCGTCATCCGGGACGGCATCGGTGCAGGTCAGACCTCTGGGCGTTCCATGATCTCGGCAGGTCGGCATGAGCGCTGCTCGCCATGACGCATGGGACGGATCATCTACTCAGGGCGTACCCGAGGGGGTTGAAGTGATCGTGACCATGCGCAGTGAGGATCTGCCGGCTCCGGACCGTTTCGAGTGGTGGTGTGAGCAGGTGGCCAGGGACTGGGCACCGTCGGTGGTCAGCAGCCCGCACACCAGGGACTTCCCGGCGGTGCTGACGCTGGCGGAGCTGGGCCCGGTTCAGCTTTCCGTCCTGGACTTCCCCGAGGTGCGGGCCGTACGCACGCCGGCCCTGGTGCGCCGCTCCGACCCCGAGCGGTACGGGATCAGCCTCATCACCACCAACGACCTGTACTTCGCACAGCGCGACCGCGACTGCCGGATAGGCCCGGGCGACCTGCTGCTCCACGACACCTCCCAGCCCTCGGACTCCCGGGCGCTGCCCGGCACCGGGCCGGGGAGGATGCTGATGCTGCACCTGCCCAAGTCGGCGCTGCCGCTGCGCCCCCGGCGGCTGGAATGCCTGCTCGCGCACCGGCTGCCCACCGGCACCGGGATGAACGCCATCCTCGCCCGCTACCTCACCAGCGTCACCAACGCCATTGAGAACGGTGAGGTGGGCGAGCGCGAAGGGAAGCGGCTGGGCGAGGTCGCCCTCGACCTGGCCGCCGCCACTCTCGCAGCCCAGATCGACGCCCAGGACAAGCTGGGCCCCGAGAGCCGGCGGCAGGCGCTGCTCGCCCGGATAGTGGCTTTCATCGAACACAACCTGGGCGACCCGGACCTGACCCCCGCCGAGATCGCCGCCCACCACCACATCTCCCTGGCGTACCTGCACCGGCTCTTCCAGCACCGCGAGCTGACCGTGGCTGCCTGGATCCGCCACCAGCGCCTGCAACGCTGCCGCACCGACCTCGCCGACCCTCGGCTTCGTAGCCGCCCCGTCCACGCGATCGCCGCCCGATGGGGCTTCCGCCACGCCGCGGACTTCAGCCGTGCCTTCCGCGCCGCCCAGGGCCTCTCCCCCAGTGACTACCGGCACCAGGAACTGAACCAGGAGTAGATGCACGGTCAAGGAACCGGCGACTGCCTGCCAATGATGTCCTGACCAACCCCGGACATCCTGATGAGGCACGGCGATCGCTGCACGAACACCTCCCATCGGACCGTGAGTCTGGTTTGGGACTACGAAAGGCAGACAGACCGTATGAACATTCGAAGAGCTGCATCGATCCGCAGGAAGCTGGCGATCACTGCGGGGTTCACCGCCCTGGCTGCGGCGAGCGCCGTTGGCCTCGCGGGGCCCGCCTCGGCCGGCACCGCCTGCTCGTCGGGGTACCACTGCGTCTTCTACCTCGGCTACGACTCCGCCAAGCACTCGTACTTCAACAGCGACTCCAACTTCACGGACGACACGTTCAACCAGACCGGCCTGAACGGCGGCTCGGCCGGGATGGGCCAGAACGTCAACGACAACCTGGAGTCCGCAAGCAACTCCAGCACGGGTGGCTACGAGAGCCACTACTACCTCGACATCAACTACGGCAACTTCCTGTTTTGTGTGAACCCGGGCAGCCAGGTCCAGTACCTGCCGGCGGGCCAGACCAATGAGGCCAGCTCCCTGCAGCTCACGGGCTCCACGACGACGCACTGCTACTGATCGCGAGCGACGCGCGGGTCCGGCAGCCCACCAGCCCCCGCCGGGCCCGCGTGAAAGGAGACACGCCATGGCGCTGACCGCGCCGCGCGGCCGACGCGTCGCGCTCGCACTGGTCCTCGCAGCAGCGGCAGGGCTCTGTGCATTCATCGCCCGCCCGGGGGAAGCCTCCACGACTTCCGGTACGTCGGTTTCCCCGGCCGAGCTGAGCAAGCGGCTGCCCTTCTATGGCCTGCTGTATGCCCGAACCGACGCCGACACACGGATCGCGCGCGCGGAACGGCAGGACACCATCGACTGCATGGCCAAGCACGGCTTCCGCTACACACCCGCGCCGGTGGTGAGCACCTCGCAGGCCACCGACGACCATCCGCAGCCCTTCGGGCTCGAGACCCTCGTCCAACCCGCCGACACCACGCCCGGCCCGGTTCCCTCCGAAAAGCCCGAGAGCAAGGCGTTCACGCAGGCGCTGTTCGGCGATCCCGACAAGCGCATTTCCGCTCAGGGCAAGCTGATGCGCGTTACCCGTCCGGCGAACGGCTGTCAGGCGGACTCGGAGAAGCGGCTGCTCGGGAACGACCGCGTACGGTGGCTCCGGCTGCGCGTCCAGCTCGGCGAGGGGGAAGAGCAGGCGCGTCAGCAGTTGGAGAAAGACCACGCGTTTCGCGTCGTGAACGCCAGCTGGCGCCAGTGCATGAGCGCTGCCAGGTTCCGCGGCCAGCAGGACCCTGTAAAGCTGCTGTACGGCCTGCCCCGCAACGCGGACCTGTCCAAGAACGCCCTCGCACGTGCCGATATCCGGTGCAAGGGTGAGACGAACTACCTCACCATCGCCTACACACGCCTGGCCACCGTGCAGCACGCATGGCTGCGGGAGCACGCCGCCACGCTCGCGGCCTGGAACGCACTGCAGCGCCGCCAGGACGCCATCGCCCGCGAGCTGCTGAGCTCCCGGTGACGTACGGCCGATCCGGCTGATCCGCCTGTGCGAGCACGTTCACGCGTGGACCGGCAGTCGGCTCGGAGCCGAGGGGGAGGCAGACACGACGCGAGGGCGCCCTGGGAGATCGCAGGACCAGATGACGGCTGATCCTCGCCGGAACGCCCTGGTGCGAAGGGGGCGTTCCAGCTCGGCTTTGGCGGACGGGACAAGGGGAGGACGGTTACCATCACCGGGCGGACCGTGGGGGCCATGGTTTGTCGGAGGGGTGGGAGATGGCGCGGTGGAGGCCGTTGCCCGCGGAACTCGACCCGGTGGTCGTCGAGTTCGTGGGGAAGTTACGCAGGCTGAAGGACGAGAGCGGCTGGAGCCTGCAGCGGCTCTCCGCGTCGACCGGCTACAGTGCCTCCTCTTGGGAGCGCTACCTCGGGGGTCGGCTGATGCCCCCGTGGGAGGCCGTGGAGAAGCTGGCTGCGGCCGTCGGGGCTGATATGGAACGGCTGCTGGCCCGCTGGGAGGCGGCATCGGACGCCTGGCGGCCCGGGCTTCCCGCGGATCCCGCAGCGGAACACGACCTGCCCGAGGGGGACGCGCCGGACCGCAACCTGCCCCCCGAGCACACCCTGCCCGGGGGCGCCACGCCGGACGGCGAGCACGTGGCCGTGCCGCTCGCCGGGAGCGCCGGTCCAAGCGCTCCCGCACCGGACGCGCCCGGCGCTCCGGCCACTGCCGCGGCGGGCACCGGGCGTCGGCCCGTCACCCGGCTGCCGCTGGTCGTCACCGCCGTCGTATCGGCCGTGGCGGGAGCAGCGGTCGGGGCGCTGGCCATGCACGTGGCCCAGTCCCAGAACCAGGCCGCCGGTCGCCCCGCCGTGGCGAAGGCGGCCATGGCCCAGCCGATCCCCTACGCCTGCACGTACGTCCGCAGGGGCGGCCTGTGGTATGCCGGGAACAGCACCACCCGCACGGACCAGCTCGAAGTCGACAAGTCGGGTCCGGAGGTGGCCGAGCTCCAGTGCCTCCTTCAGCACGCCGGGTTCTCCCCCGGGGGCGTCGACGGCAATTTCGGCCCGTTGACGGAGGCCGCGGTCATCGCGGCGCAGAAGGCGTACCACCTGGACATCGATGGCCAGGTCGGGCCGCGCACTTGGGCTGCGTTGCGCAGATGACCGCCACACCGCCCGAGTGCGCACGGTTGGCGGCCAAACTGAGGGGCCTGCGGGAGCGCTCCGGGCTCAGCCTTTCCGCGCTGGCCGACCGGTCGGCCTACAGCCGGTCGTCGTGGCAGCGCTACCTGGCCGGAACCGCCCTGCCGCCGTGGTCGGCCGTACGCGCGCTGTGCGACCTCGCGGATGAGTCGGAACCGCGGCTGCGGGCCCTGTGGGAGCTGGCGGACTACGCCTGGAGCAGGCGCACGGCCACCCACCCGGCCGCGGTCGCCAGGAGCCCGCAGCCCGTGGTTCCGCCTGCCGAACCCGCCACCCTTGCCGAACCGGCCGTCGCGGACGGCCCCGCTCCGGCCCCTGCGACCGGCCCGGGCGGTCCCTCCCCAGCCGCGTCGGCCGCAACCGCGAACGAGCCCTCCCCCGCCGCACCGCCGCAGCACCCCGCCCGGCGCTCCTCCAGGCGGCGCCTGGTCGGCATGGCCGCTGGTGTGTTCCTGGCCCTGGCGTGCCTGCTCCTCTCGGCCGCCGCGTGGCCGTGGAGCGGGCCGAG
>CBFHCJ010000463.1:0-5822 GCA_965654005.1 uncultured Streptomyces sp.
TGACGGAGACCATCGAGAAGGTCCAGGAGCGGCTCAACCCCGAGCTGGAGCTCGATGGCATCCTCGCCACGATGTACGACTCCCGGACCGTGCACAGCCGTGAGGTCCTGGCGCGTGTCGTCGAGGCGTTCGACGACCACGTCTACCACACGGTGATCGGCCGGACCGTGCGCTTCCCGGAGACCACGGTCGCAGGTGAGCCGATCACCACGTACGCCTCCAACTCCGTCGGTGCCGCCGCCTACCGTCAGCTCGCCAGGGAGGTGCTCGCCCGGTGTCACGCCGAGTGAGTCTGCCGGGGGCCGACGAACTGTTCCGTACCACCGGGGGAATGGCGCTCCAGTCGTCCACCCCCAGGCGCCAGGCCAACGGCGAGGCCCGGGTGCCGGCTCCCGCGGGCGAGAGCGACGCGACGGCCGCCTCGGAGGACGCACCGCCGTCGGTGCCCGTGCAGGGCGGCGACGGGGAGGGCGACGAGCACGTCGCGGCGGACGCCGCGGAGGCGGAGGCAGGGGAGTCCCGCACGCGGTCGGCCACCACGGAGCGGTCGCCCGCGCGGCGCCAGGCGACGCAGGAAGGTTCTGCCGGTGCCGCCGCGGCCCAGCCGCGCAAGCGGGGGCGTGCGGCCGGGCGGCGGCCCAGCGGACGGGAACGGCACGACGAGAAGATCACCGTGTATGTGTCCGCGGAGGAGCTGATGGACCTCGAGCACGCACGTCTGGTGCTGCGGGGGGAGCACGGGCTCGCGGTCGACCGCGGGCGGATCGTGCGGGAGGCTGTCGCCGTGGTGCTGGCGGATCTGGAGTCCCGGGGGGACGCCAGCATTCTCGTACGTCGGCTCCGGGGGCGGTAAGAGGTAGCCTGCGACGGCTATGACCTCGAACGAAACCTCCGGCTCCGCCGGGCGCCGCCGTGCTCTGGGGCGCGGGCCCGGGGCTGTGCCGACTGAACCGACTGTGCTTCCTGCGGAGGCGGAGCCCTGTCCGGCTTCGGCGCAGATCCCGTCGGTGGCTGAGGAGGGTTCGTCGGCTGCGGACCGAGGGCCGTTGTGCCCAGTGGTTCCGCCCCGCGGAACCACTGCCCACAACGGCGCCGAGGCCGAGCCTGTACCGGCTGTTGCCGAACCGGAAGCCGAACCCGAACCGGAAGTAGCCGAAGGTGCGGCTGAGCCCGGTGACGGGGTCTTCAAGGTGCGGCTGGCCAACTTCGAGGGGCCTTTCGATCTCCTCCTCCAGCTGATCTCGAAGCACAAGCTCGATGTCACCGAAGTCGCGCTGTCGAAGGTGACCGACGAGTTCATGGCGCACATCCGGGCCATGGGGCCGGACTGGGACCTCGATCAGACGACCGAGTTCCTCGTCGTCGCCGCCACGCTGCTCGATCTCAAGGCCGCGCGGCTGCTGCCCGCCGCAGAGGTCGAGGACGAGGCCGACCTCGCGCTGCTCGAAGCCCGGGACCTGTTGTTCGCGCGGCTCCTGCAGTACCGGGCGTACAAACAGATCGCGGAGATCTTCAACCGGCGGACCGAGGACGAGGCCCGCCGCTACCCCCGTACCGTCGGCCTCGAACCCCATCACGCGGAGCTGCTGCCCGAGGTCGTCATCAGCATCGGACCCGAGGGGTTCGCCAAGCTGGCGGTCAAGGCGATGCAGCCCAAGCCGAAACCGCAGGTGTACGTCGACCACATCCACGCCCCGCTCGTCAGCGTGCGGGAGCAGGCCCAGATCGTGGTCGCGCGGCTGCGGGAGCTCGGGGAGGCCGGCTTCCGCGTGCTGGTCGAGGACACCGACGACACCCTGACCGTTGTCGCGCGCTTCCTCGCGCTGCTGGAGCTGTACCGCGAGAAGGCCGTGGCGTTGGAGCAGGAGACCGCCCTCGGCGAGCTGACCGTGCGCTGGACCGGCGGGGACGGGGACACCCGGCTCATGGTCACGGACGAGTTCGACCGGCCGCCCGAGGAGCCCAAGGAGGAGAAGAAGGCGTGAGCGAGCAGACCACCGACGTACCGGCGGGGCTGGGCACCGTCGCCGAACTCGACCTCAAGCCCGCCCTGGAGGCCGTCCTCATGGTGGTGGACGAGCCCGCCACCGAGGAGCACCTGGCGAAGATCCTGGAGCGGCCCCGGCGGCAGATCGCCGACGCCCTGCGTGAGCTCGCCGACGAGTACACCGTGCGGGGGCGCGGCTTCGAGCTGCGCTTCGTCGCGGGCGGCTGGCGCTTCTACACCAGGGCCGCCTACGCCCCGGCCGTGGAGCGCTTCGTGCTCGACGGGCAGCAGGCCCGGCTCACCCAGGCCGCCCTGGAGACGCTGGCGGTGGTCGCGTACCGCCAGCCGGTCGGCCGCAGCCGCGTCTCGGCGGTCCGCGGGGTGAACTGCGACGGGGTCATGCGCACCCTGCTCCAGCGCGGTCTGGTCGAGGAGGCGGGCACGGAACCCGAAACAGGTGCGATCCTGTACAGGACGACGAACTACTTCCTGGAGCGGATGGGCCTGCGCGGCCTGGACGAGCTTCCGGAGCTCGCGCCCTTCCTCCCCGAGGCGGAGGCGATCGAGGCCGAGACCCAGGAGGGCGTACCGTCGTTCGACCCGGATGCTCCCGATGACGCGCCGGGCGCAGAGGACGATCACACGACGACGACGGAACTTTGATGCGAAGCAGCGGCAGCGACAAGAGCGGCGGGCGCGGTAACTACCGCGGTGCCGGCAACGACAGGGACCAGAAGCAGGGGCAGGGCCGCCCCCGCAAGCCCCGCCCCGAGGAGCGCCGCTACGACGTGGGCCCCGGCGCCTCCCCGGACGGCCCGAAGTCCGGGCGCGGCGGTTCGGCCCGCGGCGGCGCCAAGGGCGGCCCCAAGCAGTCCCAGCAGCGCGGTGGCGGCCGTACGGCGCCCGCGCGCTCCCGTTAGTACGAGGCGCGCGCCGAGGAGCGCAACCGCGAGCGGTACGCCGGGAAGAAGGACATCAAGCTGCCCAAGACCTTCCCGGGCGCCGAGCAGGAGGGCGAGCGGCTGCAGAAGGTGCTCGCGCGGGCCGGTTACGGCTCCCGGCGTGCCTGCGAGGAGCTGGTCGAGCAGGCCAGGGTCGAGGTCAACGGCGAGATCGTCATGGAGCAGGGGCTGCGGGTCGACCCCGAGAAGGACGAGATCAGGGTCGACGGGCTGACCGTGGCCACGCAGTCGTACCAGTTCTTCTCGCTGAACAAGCCCGCCGGCGTGGTCTCCACGATGGAGGACCCGGAGGGGCGCCAGTGCCTCGGCGACTACGTCACCAACCGCGAGACGCGGCTCTTCCACGTCGGGCGGCTGGACACCGAGACCGAGGGCGTCATCCTGCTCACCAACCACGGCGAGTTGGCGCACCGGCTGACGCACCCCAAGTACGGCGTGAAGAAGACCTACCTCGCGCACATCGTCGGCCCGATCCCGCGTGACCTGGGCAAGAAACTCAAGGACGGCATCCAGCTGGAGGACGGGTACGCGCGCGCGGACCACTTCCGGGTGGTCGAGCAGACCGGCAAGAACTACCTCGTCGAGGTGACCCTGCACGAGGGCCGCAAGCACATCGTGCGCCGCATGCTCGCCGAGGCCGGCTTCCCGGTCGACAAGCTGGTCCGCACCGCCTTCGGCCCGATCACCCTCGGCGACCAGAAGTCGGGCTGGCTGCGCCGTCTGTCGAACACGGAGGTCGGCATGCTGATGCAGGAAGTCGACCTGTAGGTCACGGCCATCACGACGGCCGGTCCCGGATCGCTCGGGGACCGGCCGTCTTCTTGTGCCCGCAGCCATGACTGTTTATAGTCAGTACGACTATTAAGGAGGTGGGTATGAAGGGCTACGACAAGTACGCCTTCGAGCCCTTCGCCGTCACCGTCGACCTCGCCGTCCTCACCGTCCGCGCGGGCGCGCTCCAGGTGCTGCTCGTCGAGCGCGGCCAGGAGCCGTACGCGGGCCGCTGGGCGCTCCCCGGCGGCTTCGTGCTGCCCGACGAGTCCGCGGAGGACGCGGCCCGGCGCGAGCTCGCCGAGGAGACCGGCCTGGCGGACGTCTCCGGGCTTCACCTGGAGCAGTTGCGGACCTACAGCGACCCCGACCGCGACCCCCGGATGCGGGTCGTCTCCGTCGCCTTCGCCGCGTTGCTCCCCGACGCTCCCGAACCGCACGGCGGCGGCGACGCCGCGCAGGCGCGCTGGCTGCCGTACGACACCGCGGGGCCCCTCGCCTTCGACCACGACCGGATCCTCGCCGACGCCCACGACCGCGTCGGCGCCAAGCTCGAGTACACCTGTCTCGCCACGGCCTTCTGTCCGACCGAGTTCACGCTGGGCGAGCTGCAGCAGGTGTACGAGACCGTGTGGGGCACCGCGCTCGACCGGCCCAACTTCCGGCGCAAGGTCCTCGCCACTCCCGGCTTCGTCGAACAGGTCCCGGGTGTCGCCCGGCTGACCGGCGGGCGTGGCAAGCCCGCCGCGCTCTACCGCGCGGGCGCCACCACCACCCTGCACCCGCCCCTGCTCCGCCCCACCACGGAAGGACGGCCCTCATGACCACCACGACCCTCGCCAAGCAAGCCGCCACGGGTTCCCTGCTCGGACTCGCCCTCGGCGACGCGCTGGGCTTCCCGACCGAGTTCAACGACGTGCCGTCGATCCTCGCCAAGTGTGGGCCGTGGCGGGAGATGGAGCTGCCCAAGCCGGCGATCGTCACCGACGACACGCAGATGACGCTGGCGCTCGGGCGCGGGCTGCGGACGGCCATGGACCGGGGCGTGCTCGCGCCGCAGCGGATGGAACGGCCGGTCCGCGAGGAGTTCGTCGGCTGGTACCAGTCGCCCGACAACAACCGGGCGCCCGGCCGCACATGCCTGGTCGCCTGCAATCTCCTCAAGGCCGAGGGCCGTCCCTGGCAGGACGCCAGCCAGATCCACTCCAAGGGCTGCGGCGCCAACATGCGGGTCGCACCGCTCGGCATCATCCCCGGTCTGAGCGACGAACAGCGCGCGGGCGCCGCTCAGTTGCAGGCCGCCCTCACCCACGGCCACCCCACGGCGCTCGCCGCCTCCGACCTCACCGCGCACGCGATACGGCTGCTCGCACGGGGCGCCGAGCCGACGGGCCTGGTCGGACGGCTGCGGTCGTACGCGTACGAGAACCGCGGCCGCTACCGCGAGCAGTGGCTCGGCGATCTGTGGACCCGCGCGCAGGATCCCACGCCGGAGCACTTCATCGCGCGTGGCTGGGACGAGTGCCTGGAGGTCCTCGAACGGCTTCAGACGGCCGTACGGACGGTGTCGCCCGAGACCGACCCGTGTCTGGCCACCGGCGAGGGCTGGGTCGCGGAGGAGGCCCTCGCCACCGGTCTGCTGTGCTTCCTGCTCTTCCCCGACGAGCCCGTCACCGCCCTGCGCCGCGCCGCCTGCACCGCCGGCGACTCCGACTCGATCGCCTGCCTGACGGGCGCGTTCGCGGGCGCCCACCTCGGCGCCGAGGCCTGGCCGCGGGAGTGGGCGGACCGGATCGAGTACGGCGGCGAGCTGCGGGCGCTCGGGGCGCTCTGGGACGTGTGACGGGCCCGTGCGGGTACGGTCGCGGTCACGCCAGGCTGATCGTGTCGCCCTTCACCGTGATCTTCGCGGCGGGCAGGGGGCGTGTCGCCGGGCCGTGCGCCACCGAGGCGTCCTCGACCAAGCTGGGCCTACCGCCGGGCTGGCGGGATGTCAGGTCTGTGGAGCTGGCGTAAGACTGCTGGGCGTACCAACGTCCCTTGCCGTTAGGGCCTGTGGGAAGTTGTGATCATATGGCGGGGCGGAGGCTGCGGAGCCAGAT